>JAFAXJ010000365.1 GCA_019241095.1 Verrucomicrobiota bacterium
GCACGAGATCAGGCATCTGGCGATAGAAAAAGGTCAGCAGGAGCGTCCGGATGTGCGAGCCATCCACGTCCGCGTCGGTCATGATGATCACCTTACCGTAACGGAGCCGGTCCAGGTTGAATGACCCTTCACTATCACCATCTCCAATCCCTGTACCGACTGCGGTGATCATGGTCAAAATTTCCTGATTCTGAAGAACCTTTTCGAGACGCGCTTTCTCTACATTCAGCAGTTTGCCTCTGATCGGTAAAATCGCCTGGAAGCGTCGATCACGGCCCTGCTTCGCTGAGCCGCCAGCGGAATCTCCCTCGACAATGTACAGCTCCGTAAGGGCTGGATCCCTTTCTGAGCAATCGGCCAGTTTGCCCGGCAGACCTCCTCCCGTCAGAGCCGTCTTACGAACTGCCTCACGAGCTTTGCGTGCCGCTTCGCGCGCCCGCGCTGCCATTAAGCATTTTTCTATGACTCGCTTGGCAATAGCGGGATTCTCTTCACAGAAGCGGCTTACGCCCTCATAGGTCACTGATTGGACAACCGGTTTGATTTCATTGTTGACCAGCTTCCCTTTAGTTTGGGAACTAAACCGGGGATTAGATAGTTTGATGCTGAGAACGCAAACTAATCCCTCGCGTAGGTCGTCGCCGGTCAGTTCTGGATCCTTATCTTTAACGAGATTGCTGGACTTGGCGTAATTCTTGAGAGCGTTCGTCAATCCGGCCTTGAAACCCTCTAGATGCATTCCGCCATCAGAATTTGGGATCGAATTAGCGAAACATTGAATCTGCTCCGTATAGGAGTCGGTATATTGAAGAACCAGATCGGTATAACTGATTTCGGGGTTTTCATCGACTTGGATCTCTCGCATGCCGCTGATCACAATGGGCTCAGGATGGATCAACTGCTTTGTTTCTCCCAATTCCTTTACGAATTGCCGAATCCCGTCCTTGTAGAAAAAGGCCTCGTGACGCTGCGGCTCGGTCCGTTCGTCTGTGAGATGAATCTCCAGCCCTTTATTGAGGAAAGCTAACTCGCGAAGTCTGGTCGCAAGCGTGTCAAATTTAAAATCAGTAGTAATTGCGAAGATCTGCGGATCGGGCAAAAAGGTTATTGCCGTGCCGGAAAGCCTTTTATTTTGAACTTCTCCGATCACTTCAAGCTTCCGAACGGTTTTGCCGCGGGCAAAAGTGATCAGATACACTTGGCCGTTTCTGGTCACTTCTGCTTTAAACCATTCCGAAAGAGCATTTACGCATTTGGCACCTACGCCATGCAAGCCGCCGGAAAACTTATACGCTCCTTGACCGAACTTTCCGCCCGCATGTAGGTTGGTCAAAACCATCTCAATAGCGGGCATCTGGAATTTCGGGTGCATTTCGACCGGAATGCCTCGTCCGTTGTCGCGTACAGAAACCGATCCATCAACATGTAAGATAACGTCGATCCGCGAACAGAATCCCGCCAGATGCTCGTCAATCGAGTTATCTAGTACCTCGAAAACGCAATGATGAAGACCGCGCTCATCCGGATCTCCAATATACATGCCGGGGCGTTTGCGAACCGCCTCCAGGCCCTCTAGTTTATCAATTTGCGCAGCGCCGTAATTCGAAATATCAGCCATATCAGACAGACAGGCCTCAATCTGAGTGGACCTGATGACTACTTAGTCGAGCTACTAAAATAATCGGCCTTCCGCTGTTTTGCAAGCTATCTAATGACCCAACACCTTGTATTTTTTTCTCCGCAAAGCACTATATATTGAACCGGAGAATTGGTTTGTAAACCAATCAAACTATCATGCAAATCTACGATTTCGCAGTCATCGGCGGTGGGAGTGCGGGATACTCCGCGGTAGCGACAGCGAGCCAACTCGGGTTAAAATCTGTCTGCATTGAAGGAGGAGAAAAGGTTGGCGGTCTCTGTATCCTGCGAGGATGCATGCCAAGCAAAACTCTGATTGAGTCAGCTAATCGTTTTATAACCTTGCGAAGAGCTGGCGAATTTGGGTTAAACGCCGTTCGCATAGGATTCGACCCAGCAAAGATTATCGAGCGAAAACGCCATTTGATCAGGAGTTTTGCCCAATATCGATCGGAGCAACTCGCATCTGGTAAGTTCCGCTTTATTCGCGGCTGGGCGGAGTTCACCGGCAGTCATCACCTGAACATCAGACTTCTGGATGGCGGATTCGAGGAGATTGAAGCCAAGACATTTCTTCTGGCAACCGGATCAGAGATACATATTCTGGACATCCCTGGCCTGAAAGAAACGGGATTTGTGTCCAGTGATATAGCGCTGGATTCCGAACGCATTCCTTCTTCGGTTATAATGCTCGGCGGCGGTCCTACAGCGCTAGAGTTTGCTCATTTCTACAATGCTTTGGGCAGCAAAGTTACAATTGTTCAGAGAAGTTCCCAAGTGCTCAAGGCAGCAGATTGCGACGTCTCTGAGGCTCTGATGGAAGCATTTGAGCGTCGCAACATTGAAATCCTTTGTAACACGCAACTTCTCCGAGCGGAGAAGATCGAAAATGGCAAGCGCATTATTCTTCGGCACGGGGAGAAAATGAGGTCTGTAGATGCGGAAGAGATTTTTTACGCGCTCGGTCGCAGACCAGCAACTCGCAACCTGCAGGCAGAATTTGCCGGGATAAAATTCGGAACCGATGGCCGGGCGATAGTGAACGATGAGCTACAAACCTCGCAACCTCATATTTTCGCCGCCGGAGATGTGAACGGAATCGATGAGGTCGTGCATTTAGCGATCGAGCAGGGAATTCTAGCGGCCCAGAACGCCCGGCGGTTGCTTTCTGGCGAGCGACTTGCGGCAGTCGATCACAGGCTGAAGCTATTCATCATGTTCACGGAACCGCAAGTAGGGTATGTCGGATTGACGGAGAAAGAGGCTATAGACCTCGGTCGAGCTTATCGTTCCGCTAAGTTTTCTTTCAACGATCATGGAAAATCGATGGTTCAAGGGGAAACAGAGGGCTTTGTTAAATTGATCGCAGACGCATTAACTAATGAAATTATCGGTGGGGCAGTCGTAGGACCGGACGGCTCTGACCTGATCCACGAGATAGTGGTTGCCATGTACTTTCGATCAACTGCCGCGACATTGGCAAAGATCCCGCATTATCATCCAACATTGAGCGAAATCTGGACGTACCCGGCGGAGGAATTGGCATCCAATGCCGAAGAATTGGCGCCCAGTGGAGAAGCGGGTGAGTTAAGCGCGAATGGCTGAGGAGGAGTTAATGTCTTCGTCCTCGAATGACCGAGAAGGAGCCGCGCACAAATATGGCCAGATGATCGGCACGCAGTATCCGGTCCTTTCGAGGAGGACGATGAACACTAAGAACGGGGTTGGAAATTGCAGTTTCGCTTTCATCCTGCTGATGTTTTCGAATACTCGTACTGGCCGTTGACACCCGTTTTGGGGACCGTCATAGTGGCTGCGTGCTGAAGAAGTTCATCGCCCAGAAAACCGGGCAAATACCCCCCACGGATGAGCCTGAGCTAAATGAAGAATCAGCTCTTCCTTCAGATACTTATCCCAGTACCGAAACAATCCAGGAACCAGCTATGGCAGATATACCCAACAAGAATAACCTCGCAAAAGATGTAGAAATTAAGGGCTCGATAAAGTTCGTTAACGAATTCATCTTTGATGGAAACCTAGAAGGTGAAATATCTTCGCCGGACGGTATTCTGACAGTCGGTGAAAACGCGGATGTAAAAGGCGAGGTGAAAAGCAAAACCGTTATCGTTAAAGGGAAGGTACATGGCAATATCACTGTGCAGGAACGTTGTGAATTACACTCGCGTTCGCAGTTGATCGGCGACTTAAAGGCAGC
>JAFAXJ010000400.1 GCA_019241095.1 Verrucomicrobiota bacterium
TCCGGTGCTCTAAATTGTTTAGCAGATCATCGCCGGAATGCGCTCTGGTCGGTAGAAAGCGCATTTTATCAGGGTGAATTATTCAATGAGAATTCCGCTCTCACCCCTCTTACTCCAATGCGACCTGCCGAGCGATTAGAGGCCGATTTTAATACAATGCGTTTAACTACCGGGCGTCATCCCATGGCCTATATTCGTCGATCACTACCCAATGATATATGGCTTAGTAAAGATTTGCAGTACGCGGCCAATGGCACACGATTACGAATAGCTGGTCAGGCAATTTGCCGTCAACGCCCAGGTACCGCTAAAGGATTCGTTTTTATCAGTTTGGAAGACGAAGCTGGTATTGCGAATGTAATTGTTCGCCCTCGGTTTTTTGAGCAACACCGGCTTGTTATCACCCAGGAAGCATTCCTTTTAGTAGAAGGCGCTTTACAGAACCATTCAGGAGTAATCCACGTCCAAGCGGAAAGTATAGTTCGCTTACCTACACTGGAACTAGACACCCCTACATCCCACGATTTTCAATAATCGTCCTTTTCTTTGTTGCATTAAGATCCACGCCGCTGCCAAACCTATAGCCGTTAGTCCTAACACATGCGGAATGGGTTTGCTGGCTTCTAGGGCAAAGAATCCGCTCCACTCTCATCTGTTCGTGCCGGTTCTTGCACATAACACCCGTGCAGGGGTGGCGTAAAGTGTTCTGCGAATCGCTCTAGCCCTCGCGACAGCTCAACGCCGCTTATCGGAATTCCGTGTCCGCAGGCCAGCGCCAGCGGTTCAGCTGCGCAATCCTATCGAGCGAACGCCTATAGCTCTCCCAATTGCAAATGAACGGAAACCCTGCTATCGCCAATTCCTTTTTCCTGACCGCCAGTTCAACATATGAATTCAGGTTCATCGTCGCTACCGCGTCTCCAGCGAGCAGCGTGCGGTCCGCTTCCCGAAACAAAGAGATGTGGCCTGGCGAGTGCCCCGGGGTGAAAATCCATCGCCAACCTTTCATTTCCGGCAATGGCCCCTCGGTCGTGCTTTCCGCTATACTCAACAGTCTCAACCTTTCTCCGAGATCCTGCGCGCCATATGGCATTACGCGCGAGAGCATAGCAATGGCGCCACCTACCGTTGGGTCAGGGGTGGGTAAGACGAACGTCCCGCCAAATACGGCGTTTCTTGAGGGTGAGCATAAATCGGCACGCCCCAATGATCTGACAAGGTCTTCGCATTGCCAGCGTGATCAAAGTGTCCGAGCGTCAAAAAGGATTGCCACCGGTCCCGAATTCTTCCCGAAACGCGCTTTGGCTGCTGCCCGGACCTTCCAACCAAAGCCCGGTATACCCGTATCGACCAAAGCCCAAGGCCCGCCGGGTTCACCAATCAGGTAAGCATTCACCCAAACTGGTTGGCACATGCGTCACCCCAGGTGCAATCGAATTCATAGACTTTAAATTCGGCCTTCACTTCCTCACTGGACGCGGAATCCATCGCCGCACGCTTGCAGAGGCCCGTAACTCTATTCGCCTTAGGGCTACACTGCGCTTCGCCCCACGCTAGTTCTGAGCCGCCGCTTCGCTTTTCAGAGATCAGCCTGATTAGCGGTTTTGGCGTATCTCGTGAACGAGCGACTGTGACAAATCTCGGCGCCTCTGTTCCGTCTTACTGAAGGAGATGCTCTTGACTTGAAACGGCCAAAATCAATGTACAGAACTATTATGACGCGACTCTGCCGAGATGGGGCATCTTTCATCCGGCGAGTCCACGCACCATGTCGCCATCGTACTATAGTTAGCGCTTATGACCCGCCTTACGGAAGATTTAGTGCAGGACCAGCTAAGGAAAGTAAAGTTCCCGGGCTATAGCCGCGATATCATCAGTTTCGGCCTGCTCAAAGAAATCAAGATCGATGCATCGGACCTATTGGTGCGGCTGAGCGTCGCTACCAACAATCCGTCGGTGCCTGAAGCGCTGAAGCGTGACTCGGAAGCAGTGCTGCGGTCAATTCCTGGAGTCAAATCTATTAAGGTCGTGATCGACATTACGAACCCGCCTGAAACTTCCGCCGGGCTTCAGAGTGCGGCGACAACGATAAGCGGAGTCAAACATGTGATAGCGGTTGCAAGCGGCAAAGGCGGTGTGGGCAAATCTACGGTCTCCGCCAATTTAGCCTCGGCGATGCAGCAGCTAGGAACATCTACCGGCCTGTGCGATTGTGACATTTACGGCCCAAGTATCTCCCTCATGTTTGGGGCTATGCATGAGAGACCAATGGCCACTAGCGATAATGTGATCATTCCAATCGAGCGGTACGGGATTAAATTTATCTCCATGGGCTCGTTACTAGACGATGCCACTCCTGCTATATTACGGGGTCCGATGGTCACACGGGCGACTCAGCAATTTCTTAGACAGGTTGACTGGTCAGGACTGGATTGTTTAATTCTCGACTTACCTCCCGGAACGGGAGACATCCAATTAACGGTCGTTCAGACTGTGGCTCTTTCGGGCGCCATCATTGTAACTACTCCGCAAGAAGTTGCGCTAATTGATGCACGCAAAGCCGGCTCCATGTTCGAAAAGGTGAATGTGCCGGTCCTCGGCATTATCGAAAATATGAGCTACTTTATTTCGCCCAGTGATAGCAAGCGCTACGACATCTTCGGATCTGGTGGCGGGGCCAGGGAAGCGGCACGATTAAGAGTGCCTCTTTTGGGGGAAGTCCCGATTGATATCAAACTGCGTGAATCCGGTGATAAAGGGTGTCCGATCGTATTTGATGAGCCGAACAACCCAGCTTCTAAAGCTTTTTTGAAAATAGCCGATCAATTGAGAAAGAATTTGTGAGTCAACTTTGCAGACTTCAGGGGTGTTTCTGTGCGACATATCTCCTGGATAATTTTCACCAGAAATCTGATTGACTGCAGCTTTAACCAATTCAAACTCCGAAAAAAGTAGATGGAACCCCAAAAAGAAGAACCCACGGAATTGGTCAAGAATTCTGTGCTCTACAAGGAGTTCTTAGCCGAACGCGAAGAAATA
>JAFAXJ010000222.1 GCA_019241095.1 Verrucomicrobiota bacterium
CCTAGAATAAACGAAAATTCGCCAATCTGCGCTAAGCTCGCTGCAATAACCAGCGCTGAAGAAATCGGTTGCCGCAGCAGAATAATGATCACGAATGCGGCCATGGATTTTCCTAACACGATGATCCCTAGGACAGTCAGAACCTGGACTGGTTCTCTCACTAGAATCTGAGGATCGAAAAGCATTCCCATTGCGACAAAGAACAGAGCAGTAAAAGCATCCTGCAGCGGCCTCATTTCCTGGGCCGCTTGATCACTATGATCAGACTCACCAACCACTACCCCTGAAAAAAATGCACCCAGGGCAAATGAAAGCCCGAACAGTTCGGAGGCGACAAAACCCACCCCAATAGCCACGGCAACAATTGCGAGCGTAAACAGTTCTCTGGCGCCGGTAGCGATCACCTTTTTCAAAAACCAAGGCAAGACGCGACCGCCTCCAACAAGCATCAGCGCGATGAAGCCCGCGAACTTGGCCAAGCAAATTCCGAGCGCCGGATAGATTCTCGCGGCATCAGCGGAGTGGTTCCTGTCAGAAACACCGCCAAGTCTCTCAGCAAAAACGGGGAGCAGCACCAGGATCAACACAGTTACTAGATCCTCCACAATGAGCCACCCCACAGCGATCCGCCCACCTTCTGAATCCATAATTCCTTCCGCTGCAAGAGCGCGGAGCAATACCACGGTGCTGGCGACCGATAGAGCTAATCCAAGAATAAGACCTGAACCGAAGGACCAGCCCCATAATCTTGATACTAAACAGGTCACAAGCACCGCGGCAAAGATTTGGAGCAGCGCGCCTGGAACAGCAATTTTGCGCACCGCCAACAAGTCGCGGACAGAAAAGTGCATTCCGACACCAAACATCAGAAGTATCACGCCGATTTCTGCTAGTTGCGGAGCCAGCTTTGCATCTGCCACAAAGCCCGGCGTGAAGGGACCGACAGCAATTCCGGCAAACAGATAACCTAGCAATGGCGGCAAACGGAGGCAGCTTGCGAGATAACCGGCAATAAGCGCGTAGACCAGGCCGGCAGCCATGGTGGAAATGAGCTCGATATTATGGTGCACCCTCGTGATTCCGTCTAAATTTTTGTCATAGTCGGAGGTCTCGAGATGCTTAATTCCGGTCCTCTGAAGGCAACACTCTGGAGAATTTTAGAGCACCGGCCCGAGCGTGGCAATGAGGTTGTTCCATAGCCGCAGCTGTATCGGCCAGGACGCCACTGTCTCTTTGGTGATCAAACTCGATTTGCTTACGTAGTTCTGCTGACATTCGCGCACAGCCCAGGTAAGTGCGCAATCGTAAAACAGGATGTTATTTTCGTAATTCAAATCAAAGCTGCGCCGGTCCATGTTCGCGGAACCTATCAAGGTAACCTCCCCATCGACCGTCATCGATTTGGTGTGCAACAGACCGCCTTTGTACTCGTAGACCTTAACGCCCGCGTCGAGCAGATCTGCGTAATAGCTGCGGCTGGCCGATCCGACAAACCAGGAGTCATTCCGAGCGGGAAAGATAATCGTGGCATTTACACCTCGGTAAGCTGTCGTGCACAGCGCATTGTGCAGGGATTCATCCGGAACGTAGTACGGCGTCGTGGCAATAATCTCGCTTCGTGCCGCGAACATCAAAGATTCGAAAGTTTCGGGCATAGCCGAATACCGTACGGTCGGACCTGTGCCGATTGCCTGCGCAGGGAACCCGTGGGATATCGTCGAAGGCAATGGTTTGCTCAACAGTTCCCCGAGATCTTCGTCAGCGTGCGTCATCCAATCACTCGCGAAAAGGAATTGATTCTGCCGCACTATAGGGCCTTCGAAGCGGATCATTAGGTCTATCCACGGTGCGTACTTCGCCTTTACGCGGAACTCCGGATCTGCGCAGTTCTGGCTGCCGCAATAGGTGACGCGATCGTCAACGATCACGATTTTGCGATGGTTTCTAAGGTCAATGCGGCCCTGAAGTTGCCCTAACAGAAGATTCCCAATTGGTAAGCCCGCGACAAGCCGCACGCCAGCCATGTGCATCTCTCGCCATTGCTTGGACCGGATAATCCTCCGCGAACCGAGATCGTCGGCAATGACCCTGCAGATCACGCCCCGGGCAGAAGCGCGCTTCAGGGCTTCGGCCATCTTGATGCCATTATGATCCGGGAGCCATATGTAAAAAAGCACATGAACGTGTTTTGTTGCGGACTCGATGTCTGCTATCATTGCGTTGATCGCAGCATTGGAGTCAGGCAAAACAGACCCCACGTTGCCGCTCACGGGAGGAAATCCGCTGATAGAATGGCCAAGTTCAAAAAGGTGACGGTAACGATCAGGGATCGTGCCCGCAGAAGCGGCCTCATCCCGGCCTGTTTGCCATGTTATTTTCGGCATGCCTTCAAGCACTGCCTGCAACCGGCGGGCGCGGGCTCTGCCGATGTTCACCTCGCCTAACAGAAGATAGCCAAACAGGCCCAATAGAGGCAGCGCTATAACGACTACTATCCAAGCTATTCGTGCGGCGGGATCACGATGGCGCCGAAGCAGAATCCGCACGATGACTGCTATTTCGAGTAGCGTAGTAAATGCGAAGACGCCTAACGATTGATGGAGCGTTGCGATCATCCCAAGTTCTCGACCGTTAAACTCTAAGCGGCGGCCGAAAGGCGATATCTAAATTCTGCACGGCGCGCCTTTTAGGCGCTGGAGAACAAAGTTTCAATAAGAGCAAAACGATAATCGCAAAGATTTGCTGTGGCAGACAGCCGCAAAAGCAAGCCGAGTCCAGCATGGGCAAAGCGGTCTGAAAGTGCGGTTTTTGGTCCATTTAAATGTAAACCCAGACCAAAATTGCGCTCCTCTAGCAAGTCGGACCAGTGCCAGGGCTGGTGGGGCAATCAGTTCCGATTATTGCTCTCCTCGATCCCTGCGTGCTTTGTGAAACTCTTCGACCTTCGACGGCCCCAGCCGCCGCGGCGGTAAAACGAGTACTCCTCCTCGTTCACGGCAAGACGCTATTGAGCGTCTCCCCAACTTTGTCCAGAATGGCATCACGAATTTTGTTCGCGATGGTGATTTCCCGCACAATTTCCCGGTATTTTGTGCGTTCGCTCGCCCCCTCGCCTTTTTTGACGGGGTTGACGCGCACGCCATATTGCTTGTAGACGTGGCCGACTGCTATAACGACGTTTTTATACGCCGTCTGCCAATCCTTGTTGCTGTCGATTGCCGTCTTGTTAATCACCATTTTGGCCGCCGCAAGAGATTTCAAGCTGACATCGTCGGTTTCGGGCGCGTCGGGATATAAGGTGAGTTCCGCTACCGCTTGAGCAATAAAGGCGTCAGCTTCTCTTTCGTGCACAAAGCTTGAAACATCTTCCCAGTCCTGAATGATATGAGTTCCCTCATGCACGAAATTGAGGCGCCTCTCCCGAGCTTCCATGTTGTAGATCATGAAGAGATTTGCTTCATGCCAGTACTCTCCCGAAACGTCCGCCAAGGCGGAAAGCCCGCCGGTCTTGCTCATGAAGACTTGAACGTCGCGATTCAGAATAAGCTGGCCTACCGCGATGTAGTCGAACGGAGCATAGGAAATCTTCGTGCCGGGACTTTTGAATATTACTCTGCTGACGACGCCGTTGCGAAGAAAAAGGGCGATTGGCAGCAGATCTTCCACATCGACAATCGGCTGCATGTTCAGGCGCAAGGCTTTTTCCCAGATGTTGACATAATAGGCGACACGGTCGAGGGCTGGGCCACTCTTGGCAGCATTCGCCGCCAGGCTAGCATTCAAAAGCATGACTATCGCCAAACCCTGTTTTTCGGTAATATCTGTGGTGCGGGCGGATCTGATTACGTCGGCGAGTATGAAGTCGATATCGGCCGTGGACAGGATATGCTTGGGGTTGTCGCGCGTGCGGATCTTCCAGCGATCCGCGATCTTTTTGTCGAGAGCAGCGAGATCGTCAAAAAGCCTGCTCATGTGAGTAGGGAAACCTTCGATCCTGAGGTTTTGAAAATGGTGGTCATTCATCGTTGAAACTCTTTCGGATACGTTCATGCATAGGCTGACGATGAAAATAGAACTAAAGGCGTAGTTCTGCGTTAAAGCTCTTGAGAAGTCCCAAGGAGGTCTGATGTACAGCAAGACAGGCCGAGTGGACTGACCCAGCAGGTGGAATCGGACCATTCTTTTACGACGGGCGAGTCCCGTCTTTTCAGTATCGATGTGCTCCAGGTTAAATGGGCAAGCTTGGCACCTCAAGCCGTGTACATGTACCCTGACGGGAAATCACAGAAAGAACTCTTTTATGGCAGTACAAGTTTATGGTTGTAATCACGTAGTTATTGAGGTGGACGATATTGGGAAAGCCATCGCTTTCTACAAGGATGTTTTTAATCTTGAACAGCTCGAGGCGGGGGAGGGAGACGCTTTTTTTAAACTCGGCGAACACCAGTTTCTCGCTATCTTCCAGGTTGAGAAACTTCAACCAGACAGGCAGCGCCATTTCGGAATTCTGGTCCGGAACGGAGCGCAGGTCTTAGAAGTGCGCAAGAAGCTGGTCGAAACTTACAAGCTCCGGATGGAGCCCGATTTTCGCTGTGATTTTCGCGACCCCTGGGGCAATCGTATCCAGGTAGTGGACCTTCACGACGAATCACTGATCTGGCTTCTGCCTTACCGTGAAGTGCAACAGGCTCACGTTAAATTGGAATAAATGGTGTTCGCTTCTGAATTTAGTCGTCTGGTTTGGGATAATTTTCTCCCATGTTGGGTTGGACTTCGATCATTGCATCGCGCGCGGATCACCGTTCAGCTAAATATGCAGGTTGGCGCGATACCATTGGCGTCCGGCCCGCCAAGTGCCGCCACGAACACTCGTGGCGGCGAACATCTTCCTAAAAGTTGATTAGGGTTCCTCGCCTGTCACAGCAATCGAACCAGTCTCTAGCAACGACTTGAGGTTTGACAGGATCTCCGGCCAACCACCTGAGACAGCTCGGATAAATTTGGAATTTTCCCGTTCCATGCTGTGATTCACGGTCAGTTTTGTTGCCTCGCCGACCGGTTCGAGTTCCATTACGCAAAGTGACCAGCCTTCGGCCTTGTACTCCGGCTTAAACTCGTTGCGCCAACGGATAGCCAAGCGTTTGGGCGGCTCGAATTCTAAAATCTCGCCGGCATCGGCTGTGGTTCCATCGGAAAAGACGAGCTGCCAAGACCCGCCGATTTTCCAATCGGCTTTTACGTCAGCGCCTAGCCAATATTGACGGACAAACTCCGATTCAGTCAGCGCAGACCACACTTGTTCAGGGGTGCTCCGAATATAGGTGACATAGACAAAACTACTTCCAACCGCACTAGTCATGATCATTTCTTTCCAGGTTCTTTTTAAGTTGCGAGAGCGCTCGCAGGCGTGGTTGTTCGAATTTGTTCATCCAGCGTTCAGCGATCTCATGAATGGGTACCGGATTGATGAAGTGCAGCTTCTCACGACCCAGACGTTTCCAAGACACAAGATTGGCACTTTCAAGAATCGATAGATGTTTGGTGACAGCTTGTCGCGTCATGGCTAGCCCTCGGCAGAGTTCACCGAGGGTCTGACCATTCTTCTCGTGCAGCCTGTCAAGCAATTGCCGGCGGTTCGCGTCGGCCAAAGCTCGAAAGACAATGTCATCATTCATCCCGGACATGCAACCATTCGGTTACATATATTCGTTCAATATGCAACCAAAAGGTTGCGTGTCAAGTCGCTCTTGTCCGCTTCAGAGAGCATTAAGCTTCTTGGGGCCGCTTCGAATGACATCCATGTATTTTACTTGATAAAGTACCCAGAAACCCTCCACTGCCCCTCCTTCTCAAGCATCGGCGTGACAGTCTCAATGGCATCTAGCTTGTTCGCGAAGGAAGTCTGGAAACGTAAAATAACGTATTCACCATCGGGCGCACCGGGAAGTGACCTGGTGTATTTGGCACTCCGGATCTTGCGTGAAATGAGGCTGCCGAGTGGTTTGCGAACAGCGTTCAGGGTTCGGCTCCACTGCTCTCGAGGCATAGCCCTTTGAAAGTATTCCGCCGCTGTCTGCCAACTTTGTAAATATTCTCCGGCGTCGATCAGAGAAAGCCACTGTTCAGCGGACTTCCGCGCCTCGTTTTCAGGCTGTGCAGCAGCGAACAGCACATCACCCAACGTTATCGCGAGGAGAATCATCGCTTGTATCCTATATTTGGATTTCATCCGTTACGAATTTCGCCTGCGATGAGTAGCCAGGGTCTAAAGTTAAGGCGTCGGATTCAGTCCAATGCGCTTGCCGGCGATCTGCGCGATCAACCCCCGTCCCCCGGGTTTAATATTCATAATGCCAGCAGCAGTAGGCCGCTGCCCGCCAGGGAAAGTCGTTCGATGGCATCGGCTCAACAGGAACTCCCCGCAAGAGCTTCAACGGCTCCACTCGCCGAAGCGATCCCGGTGAGGCTTCAAGTATATGCCAAAGCGATTCGTCGATGGATTGAAGAATTTACTTCTACTTCTGGCATGCAGATCACTAGCACCTTATATGAAACTCAGTTTCACGTTTCCGCACATGGAAGTTAACTCGTTAAAATAACTGCAGAAAAAGGAATTAATGAAAATGAACCGTCGGACACTGGGTAAAACTGGTTTGCAGGTTTCAGAAATTGGGTTTGGAGCTTGGGGGATTGGAAAGAGCGGATGGATTGGTGCTTCTGATAACGAATCGGTTGAAGCTTTGAACAGGGCCTTCGATCTTGGAGTAAATCTGGTAGATACCGCTCTGGCCTATGGAGAAGGTCACAGCGAGAAACTGGTAGGACAGGTTAGAAAACAACGATCAGAAACGATTTACGTAGCAACGAAAATTCCGCCAAAAAATAGACAATGGCCGGCACGGTCCCGGGTCCCGGCGGAGGAAACGTTCCCCGCCAAGTACGTCATTGCCTGTACCGAGCAAAGTCTCAAAAATCTCGGCGCCGAAACTATCGACATCCAGCAGTTTCATGTTTGGTCTGATGAATGGGTCAATCATGGTGATTGGCTGGAGGCCATCCAAAAACTTAAACAACAGGGTAAAGTGGGGGCTTTTGGTATATCTATCAATGACTATCAGCCGGACAACGCAATCAAACTTATTGAGACCGGTGTGGTCGATACAGTTCAGGTGATTTACAACATCTTCGAGCAAGCGCCTGAAGAAAGGCTGTTCCCGGCATGTGAGCGCCATAGTGTTGGCATTATTGTACGCGTGGCCTTGGATGAGGGGGGCCTAACTGGAAAGATCACGCCGGATACCAGATTTGAGGAGGGCGATTTTCGAAACAGGTTCTTCCGAGATGACCGTAAACAGCAGGTCTACGAACACGTGCAAAGGATAGTTTCTGATCTGGATATCTCTTTGGATCAGATAGCGGAAACGGCGCTTCGCTATGTGCTTAGCCACCGAGCCGTGTCAACCGTAATCCCCGGGATGCGTTCGGTGCGAAATGTAGAGCGCAACTGCCAAATAGGTGACGGACGCGGGCTTTCGAAACATCAGGTTGAAAAGCTGAAAACTCATGCCTGGGCCAGGAATTTCTACCAGTAGCTATACAGGCCGCAGCCGGTAAGTATTAGCTTGGTCGAGCCTGGTGAGCGGCTCAGATGACTGAACGACGAACGGAGTGCAAAGCTCTGCCGCGCTGAACCATTCCAGAAAGTTGTACATCGCCGCGGTAGAGGGTAATTCAGAGCCCTCCTGATAGCGTGCAGAAGAAGACGCCGGCCCCACGAAGCCGCACCTATCAGGATTTTTCTCTTGCGAGCTTCGATTTTGAATCCGTCTTGACGATGAAAGCCTGTGTTTCACTTTGAAGTGCCAGCTATATTCGGTGGGGCCATGAAACCGGAATTCGTCGTTTTAGGCTTAATTCTCTTCAGCGCGTTATACCTGTTCTGGACACAAAGGTTGCGGACCGACATTACCGCTCTACTAGTCATGTTGGCGCTGGCTTTTCCCTGGCCGCGATCAGATGGTAAATGGCT
>JAFAXJ010000637.1 GCA_019241095.1 Verrucomicrobiota bacterium
CCTTTACTGTCCGGGAGTTGGGCTAGGGCTCGGTGAGGGGCTTGCCGTCGCCGCTGGGGTAGCTCCATTGGTGGGGCCACCTGAGTTGTCAGTCGAAGGTGCTGCCGTGTCGGGTTGCGAAGTGCTGTTTTTGTCACTGTTCGGCGAGCTTCCCGCCCCGGGCAGAGCCAGACTATTGCTGATGTCAGGCATGTTGGCCGCAGGGTTGCCCGATGGAGGCCTTCCGGGGCCGGGCGCGGTTGTGGCCCCTATTTGCTGAGGACCCTCAATTTTCCCGGTTGAGTCCGGTATAGGGCGTTTGCTTAAAAATCTGTTCAGCGTATAAAGATCACGCGTCACCCCATCAATTCGAATCACCGTTAATCCTCCGGGTCCGGCATTCTCTTTGACGACATGCACTAGGTTACCTCCGATCAAATAGTAGGCTTTGATCTGCTCGACCATCTTGAGCTTATTTGAATCGCTAGGATCCTTTAAAATTCGATCCAGATCATCCTTTGACGGACAGGCGTACGGACCATCGATTGCAACCCACCTGTACCCTTTGGCGACCCAGTCGGAATATTTGTCTTTGGCGAAGCCTGTCGCCGTGCTTACGACCAGAGCTGATAATATGAGAGCTTTATAATTCATGAGATAGCCGGATGGTTATCACGGATTTTTTGCTACTGGATGTTGTTGCCCAGCCTGTGATTGTACTTGTACCTCCATTCCATTTTCAAGTCCATCGGAGGGGTTAACAATCACATTGTCGCTAATGGACAGACCCTCGACAATTTCGAGCTGCGTGCCGAGATCTCTGCCGATCTTTATTTTCCTAATTTGAACTTTGCCTTCCGGGCCGACAACTCCAACCGCAGCGCCTTCTGATCGAAACAACAGAGTGTTCGCAGGCACCAGTAAAGCGGCAGAGCTGCCCTGTGTCTGGAAGTGCACCTGTGCGTAAGCGCCGGGAAAGAGCTCTTCAGTTTTGTTTGGGATTTCCAGTTCCGTCAACAGGGTGCGAGTCGAAATATCAATTGCACCGGCGGTATGGACAACTTCTGCCGTGAATTTGCGACCAGGAAAAGTTTCAAAGGTCAAATCGGCTTTCATTCCGAGCTTAACATATCCAGCCAAGCGCTCTGGCACACTTACATAAACACGAAGCGGCGAAACTTGGGATATAGTAAAAAGCGCGTTCCCGGACCCAGAATTAACAAGCGCGCCAAGGTCTGTGTTACGCGCAGTGACAATGCCGTCGAAAGGCGCTTTGATCAGTTTGAATTGCTCAAGTGCAGTGAGGCGATCGAGATTCGCTTGATCTGCGGAGACGGTCGATTGGTTTTCGTGAAACGTATCAGAGGCGCTGTCAAATTCTTGTGCCGAAATAACTTTTCGATTGAATAAGTCTTGGTCGCGCTTGTAAGTAGCTTCAGCGAGCGCAGATGCAGCCTCGGCGACTTTCACCTGTGCTTTGGCCTGGTTCCACTGCTGGTCGACCTCAGGTGTTTCGATTTCACCCAGCACATCCCCAGCTTTGACCCGCGCCCCGATATCGCTATACCACTTTTTCAGATAACCGCTCGTTTGCGCAAAAAGCGGCGCTTGAAAGTAGGCTTGGGTTTGTCCGGGCAAATCAACGTTTATGGATGCCGGAGCTCGTTCAGGATGAACGGTCACAACCGTTATTTGAGCATTCTTTTGAGCTACTTGCTTTAGATTGTTCGTATTCGCGGATCGCCGATTGATCCCGACAGCCGCTAAGGCCACGAAGCAAGCGCACGCCACAAGGAAAATTAACCAGAGATGTCGTTTCTTTCTCTTCGGACGCGCTTCTCTCCCGGTCGGTTCTGCTTCAAGTTGAGAGGTGGTTTCCGGCATAGGTTTTCTCCTGTTCGGAGCAAACAAGTTTCAGGATGCACTGATCACGCCTTTGCCGGTTCGGATTCTGCCGGCTGAGTGCTGCTTTTGCTCCTTCGCACGAGCATGAAAACGGTCGGGACAAAAAACAACGTGGCGATCGTGGCGAAAATCAATCCACCAATGACAGCTCTCCCTAGAGGAGCATTTTGCTCGCCGCCTTCGCCCAATGCGAGCGCCATCGGAATCATCCCGATGATCATGGCAGCAGCTGTCATAAGCACGGGGCGTAGCCGAACATAGCCAGCCTCCAGAGCGGCCCGGTATGAATCTTTGTACTCCTCTTGGCGTTCATTGGCAAAAGTCACCACCAGAACACTGTTGGCGGTAGCAACGCCCATGCACATGATTGCCCCCATCAAAGCAGGGACACTTAAAGTTGTGCCTGTAATAAAAAGGATCCAGATAATGCCGGCGAGAGCGCAAGGTAATGCCGTAATGATAATGAACGGTTCAATCCAGGATTGGAAATTGACCACCATCAATAGGTAAACCAGCACTAATGAAAAACCCAGGCCGAGATATAATCCCAAAAAGGAGTTGCGCATTGTCAAGACTTGGCCGCGCACAGCGATCGTGCTGCCTTTAGGCAGATCCTTTTTGGCTGTGTTGATCAGCTTTTCAATCTCGCCCGCAACAAAACCGAGGTCTTTACCCTCGACATTTCCGTAAATGTTGATCACCGGCCTGATATTGTAATGATCAATAATGGGCGAGGTTTTGCTTCTGGAAATAGTAGCTACATTAGCCAGAAGCTCCGACTGACCGGTAGAACCGCCTAAAATTGGCAGATTCCTTAGCGCGTCCAACGAATCAATATCGTACTGAGGTGATTGAGCGTTAATCTGGTAGCTGACCCCGTTTTTGGGATCGACCCAAAAATTGGGATTTGTTTGCTGAGAACCCGCCAGCGCGCCAAGAACGCTATTTGCAACTGCCTGCTGCTGCATTCCTAAAAGCGACTCCTTCGTGCGATCGGCCGTGATGTCTAATCGGGGCGCGTCGTCAGGTTCCTGGATCCGGAAATCAGTTGCTCCAGGAATTTTGTGAATCTGATTGATCAACCGGTTAGCAAAAAGGAAATTGCCTTCCTTGTCTGCGCCGATTACCTGAATATCAACAGGGGCTGGAAGACCAAAATTCAGGATTTGCGCAACAATGTCGTCAGCCGGATACCAGACCGTCACACCCGGGTAATCGCGCATCATGCGATCTCGTATAGTTTGGGTAAAGATATCAGTTGGTTTATGCTTGGGCGCCAATTCGACCAAAATATCGCCATCCGCGGCACTCATCGTACCGGTGGTGTTGTAAGACAAATTGATGCCGCTGTAAGGAATCCCAAGATTATCGATGATACTTGTGAGCTGGTCGGCAGGGATAATCTGCCGGATCATCGTTTCTATTTTATCAACCGAACGTGCAGTCTCTTCAATACGGGTCCCTGGCTTGAATCGCACGTGCATATCGAATCGCCCGGCATCAACGCGGGGAAAAAAATCTTGGCCTAGAAACGGGAACAATCCCGCGCTAAGTACCGAGAAAGCGACAACAACAAAGACGATTTTACCTGGATTGCGTAGAGCCAAACTGAGAAGATCACGGTAGCTTTCCCGGAACTTTTCAAAACGCTTTTCGAAAGCCTGATGGAATTTCCCGAACCAGCCAAAGAACGAATTGTTTTTTGATTGATGATCCTCACCATGTTTAGGCTCTTTCATCCAGTACATCGCAAGTGTTGGAACAAGCGTGCGTGACAGAATATAAGAGGACAGCATTGCGAAAATAACCGCCTCCGCCAAAGGTGAGAAAAGATACTTTGCAACTCCGGAGAGAAAGAAAACTGGTACAAAAACAATGCAAATGCAGAGGGTAGAAACAAATGCCGGGACGGCGATCTGAGCTGCTCCATCTCGAATTGCGTCCAGGACCGGTTTACCCTCAGCCAAGTGGCGGTCGATGTTCTCAATCGTAACAGTCGCATCATCGACAAGAATACCGACCGCCAAGGCGAATCCTCCGAGCGTCATGATATTGATGGTCTGCCCGAGAGCGCTCAACATTGAGAGCGAGGACAGGATCGAGAGCGGAATGGATATCGCAATAATAAGGGTGCTCTTCCAGTCTCCTAGAAAAACCAGAATAAGAATGGCCGTTAAACCAGCTGCGATCGCTGCTTCTCGAACTACTCCCTCGATTGCGGCCGTCACGAAAATGGACTGATCGGAAAGCAAAGAGATGTTTAGCCCCTGCGGTAGAGTTTGTTTCAACTCCGGTAATTTAGCTTTGATCCCGTTAACTATATCCAAAGTGGAGGCTGATCCGGTCTTTTGAATGTCCAGCATCGTTGCCCGGGAGCCGTTAAATCGCACGATATTGGTCTGAGGAATGTTGCCGTTTCTTATATTGGCCACGTCTCGCACGTAAATGGTAGATCCGTTAGCCAGGGACTTGATCGGGATCGCATTCAGGTCCGCGATAGTTTTGGGACTGGAATTCAAGCCAACTTGGTATTCAAACTGCCCGATTTTAATCGTTCCCGAAGGCAATGTGAGGTTTTGGGCATTAATTGCGTTCACAACGTCAGCCGGAACGAGCCCATGAGCCTGCAAAGCCTGATAATTAAGATCTACGGACACATACCGCATTTTGCCACCATATGGGTACGGAACAGCAGCGCCTGGAACAGTGATAAGCTGAGTACGAACAAAGTTCAGGGCAAAGTCATTTAACTGTTGTTCCGAAATATCCTTCCCATTTAGACCAACACGAATAACCGCAACATTGGATGCACTATAGCTGAGGACCAACGGCGGTGTCGTGCCAACCGGAAGTTGCCGAAGAACGGCTTGTGAGACGGAAGTAACCTGGGCGATGCCGGTAGCGACATTCGCGGAGGGTTGCAGAAAGACTTTAACGACCGCAATGCCGAGAAGCGATTGCGACTCGATATGTTCGATGTTGTCAACTGTGGTGGTTAACACCCGTTCGAAAGGTGATGTAAGATGTTGCTCCAGATCTTCGGGTGATAACCCAGGGTAATTCCAAATGATCGATATTACCGGGATGTTGATCGACGGGAAAATGTCCTTCGGTGTTGCCAAAATAGACAGAACCCCGGTGATCAAAATCAAAATGGCTAATACGATAAAGGTGTAAGGCCTTTTGAGCGCTAAATTAACAATCCACATAAAAGGTGGTTTGCAGTTGCATTACACGAAGCGGCCAAGAAAGGCGCAATGCAGAGCAGTTGAATCTATAATCTCCCTAACAAATTGAAGTTTAATGCCGATTAACATTCGGTTCAGATTCAGAATTAGCAAGAGAAGGCGGCACATTTGTGTGGAGAGTAAACGCAAATGAGTACCTCAAAGAAGAAAGCGCGCCAACCGTCAACTGATCAAGCAAACGGAACGAAGTCGCTGCCAATCAGACTTGGGCTCAACAGGTTGCTTGTTTTCGTCGGAGTGCTTGGTCTCGGGTTTGTAGCATGCGCCATTCTAGTCTGGTTAACCCTCGCGGGCAGTTTGCCTCGAGAGGATGGAACCTTGCACGTATCGGGCATCGGATCGCCTGTCGAGATCAGACGCGACCGTTTTGGGATCCCGACTATCTCCGCAGTTGATCGAAAAGATGCGGCTTTCGGCACGGGCTTTGTTCACGCGCAGGATCGTTTTTTTCAGATGGATACTCTCCGTCGAAAATCCGCCGGGGAGCTAGCCGAGCTTTTTGGCGCGATTGCACTGCCGCTCGATCGATCTGCAGCAGTCCATCGATTTCGGCTGAAGTGCACTCAAGATTTCCAGAGTCTGCCATCGGATCAGCAAGCAATATTGATCTCTTATGCTGCAGGGGTGAACGCTGGCTTGGCAGAATTGAAAGCCATGCCTTTCGAATACTATCTGCTCGGAATGCGGCCCAGGCCATGGCGGCCGGAAGACAGCCTTCTGATTGTCTACACAATGGCCCTGGACCTGCAGGGCACTGCCGAGAACACTGAACTGTCAGAAAATGCTTTGAAACGGGTCTTACCGGAAAAAGCTTTCCAATTTTTTGCACCGTCAAAATCGACTTGGGATGTGCCTCTCGACCCGGAACCATCTGTAACTCCAGCGCCAATACCGAATGGTTTCAGAGTTGCAGATTTACCCGCGAGCAATACATATGCTGAGAACAGATCCGAATCAGGCGGGAAAAACGCGTGTTTTTTTTCTGTCGCGAGACCCGATCGTTATGAGGGAAGCAATGCCTGGGCGGTAGGGCCGACAAGGACCGAAGACCGGCATACCATTGTTGCCAACGATCCACATCTGGTTTTACGAGTTCCCAACATTTGGTATCGTCTCGCGCTGTCCTGGCCAGTGGGAGATGCCGCTAATTATGTTTGTGGTGTTACGATTCCGGGCGCCCCTCCGATAGTGATTGGCAGCAACGGGCATGTCGCGTGGGGCCTTACGAACGCCAGCATCGATTCTGATGACGTGGTCTTGGTTGACGTCAAAAAAGCGGACCCGGATTTTTATCGTACTGCCGCGGGCTGGGAACAATTTGAGAAGATCTCGGTGCCCATCAACGTCAAGGGGAGTAGTCCCGAAAATGCGCAATTTCTCCAAACAATTTGGGGACCAGTTAGAGGTGCGGATCTGGATGGTCGTTTAAGAGTCTTGCATTCGGTCATAGATCAGCCCGGAGTCGTAAATTTAAACAGGCTTGCTATTGAATGCTCCGCTTCCGTGCATGAAGCCATGGAAATCGCGAAAAGGTCAGGTATACCGGCGCAAAATTTTGTTGTTGCCGACACTTCTGGCGGTATCGGGTGGACAGTCATGGGACCTATCCCGCGTCGGTCAGGGTTTGACGGGCGCTTACCTCTTGTTTGGGCCGATGGTTCTCAGCATTGGGATGGTTGGCTAGGATTTGGAGAGTACCCTGAGCGCTCAAACTTGCCTTTCATCTGGAGCGCAAACAATCGCATGGTCAACGGGCCTGATCTTGCCAAACTGGGCGACGGAGGATATGACCGAGGCGCCAGGGCCACTCAGGTTCATGATGACCTGGCACGATGTCTTTCGGCGAACTATCACGATATGTTAGCTATTCAAACGGATATTAACGCCGTTTTTCTTAATCGTTGGTACGACCAACTCGCCTCGGTGTTATCTGCACCGAGGGCAGCTCTGAATACGGCGCGGGAAGAATTCCGTGGTCAGCTTCATGGGTGGTCGAGGCAGGCGGACGCTTCCTCAATCGCATATCGGCTTACGCGCGAATACCGGAACGAAGTTGCTGTTCGATCTTTTGAGCCGCTCACAAAACTTGCCAGAACAGTTTATCCCGATTTTGACTACACCGATCTGAATTATGAAGATCCACTCTGGTCAATGGTTACGGCAAAGCCGAAAAATTTGCTTAGCAGCCGTTACTCAAACTGGGAGGAACTCTTTTTGGATGCAGTTGATGCGGTGATTCGGACCGTCAAACCGATCGGCTACCAGCATTTCACTGTGGGAGACCGGAATGAAACGCGAATACAGCATCCGATGAGTGGGGCGCTTGGGGTATTTGGTAATCTGCTGAATATGGCCGCTGATCGCTTGCCCGGAGACCGGTATGACATGCCGCGTATACAAGGTAGTGCTTTCGGTGCTTCATTACGGATGGCGGTATCACCTGGGCACGAGCAAAAGGGCTACCTCGTGATGCCTTGTGGGCAGAGCGGTAACCCCATTTCGTCGCACTACCGGGATCTTCATGCAGCCTGGGTTGCAGATCGGCCTATGCCGTTCCTGCCAGGTCCGGAGATGCACCATCTGAGTTTGATCCCATAAAGAGGGAAGCCGGTAGCCAGGATCCGGGAGTTGCGAGGCGGAAGCGATGCGGGCCGAAGCCGAAGCTGCGCCGCTTGCGCCCAACCCGATCAGTTGGCGAGTTGCGATCTGATGTTCAGGATGAGATTAGAAAATTACGGATTAATCGGGGATAATCAGACGGCAGCCCTGATTGGAGCAAACGGATCGATGGATTGGCTGTGCGTGCCGCGATTTGATTCTGATGCGTGTTTTGCCTTTCTGTTAGGGACTCAAGAGAACGGAATGTGGCGGATAGCGCCTGCAAGTCCTGTAGGGCTCGTGGGAAAACAGTGTTATCGTGGTGACACGCTGATCCTTGAGACTAGTTTCGAGACCGAGTCAGGGAAGGTCTGTCTTGTTGATTTCATGCCGCCTCGAGAGCATTACCCAGAGGTGGTTCGGATAGTGAAAGGTGTCGAAGGGAGGGTGGAAATGAGGATGCTCCTGATCATTCGGTTTAACTACGGACTGACTACTCCCTGGGTTCAGAACGATGGCGGATTTTTTCATGCGGTCGCTGGGCCAGATGCGCTTATCCTGAGGAGCGATGTGGAGGCGCGCGGCGAAGGCCTTACCACTGTCGCAGAGTTCACCGTCGAGGAAGGGCAACAAAAATCGTTTACTTTAGCCTGGTATTCTTCTCATTTGCGTCCGCCGCGCGGCCTTCATCCTGATCATGCCCTAACCGAAACTGAAAATTTCTGGAAAAGATGGGTGAAACGATGCACCTACGAAGGTCCGTGGCGCAAAGAGGTAATAAGGTCCTTGATCACTCTCAAAGCCCTGATTTATGCGCCGACTGGAGGGATAGTAGCGGCGGCTACCACTTCTTTGCCTGAACAGCTTGGGGGTGTGCGTAACTGGGATTATCGGTACTGCTGGCTTCGCGATGCCGCCTTCACGCTATATGCGCTGATGCAGTCAGGGTACAGTGAAGAAGCGTCAGCCTGGATCGGCTGGTTGTTGCGAGCGATCGCCGGAGACCCGGCTCAGATGCAAATCATGTACGGAGTAGCTGGGGAACGCCGTTTAATTGAATTGGAACAGAAACACTTAAGCGGCTACGAGCATTCGGTCCCGGTACGAATTGGGAACGCGGCCGCTGGTCAATTCCAATTGGATGTTTACGGTGAAGTGCTGGACGCTTTACATGTCGCGCGCAGCATCGGGATCCGGCCTGCCGATGAGGCTTGGCGTTTGCAAGGACATCTCGTCGATTTTGTGGAAAAGAATTGGGATAAGCCAGATGATGGGATCTGGGAGATCCGCGGTCCACGCCGGCATTTTACGCACTCCAAAGTGATGGCGTGGGTAGCGATGGATCGCGCGGTGAAAGGGGTCGAGCAATTCGGTCTCGAAGGAAATGTCGAGCATTGGAAATCGGTTCGAGAAGCCATTCACGACGATATATGCCGGCGGGGCTATAACGCAAAGCGCGGTGCCTTCACCCAGTACTATGGGTCGGAAAAGCTGGATGCGAGTTTGCTGTTAATACCGCTGGTCGGCTTCTTGCCTCCCACAGACGAGAGGGTGATATCAACCGTGCAACTGATCGAAAAGGAATTGATGAATAACGGATTCGTGATGCGGTATCATCCTAGTGATTCGTCAGATGTTGACGGACTCCCTCCGGGAGAAGGCGCATTTCTGCCCTGTTCTTTTTGGTTGGCAGACGCACTCACCCTGACTGGGCAGCAGGAAAAAGCGAAGGAGCTTTTCAATCGTTTATTGACAATTTCGAGCAGCCTGGGGCTAATTTCCGAGGAGTACGACGCCGAAAAAAAGCGCCAAGTAGGTAATCTGCCACAAGCCTTTTCTCATGTCGGTCAAATCAATACAGCGCGTAACCTGTCGCAAAACGACGGACCCGCAAAGCATCGGAGTAACTCATGACAGTTGATAATTCAATCGCCAGCAAAGCTAAACATTCAATTCTGATATTAGGAGGAGGTTTTGCAGGCCGGGATGCGGCTCTAACTCTGGCAAAGCTCTTTCCAGACGAGTCGGACGCCGAGATCACGCTCGTGGATGCAAGTCCATTTTTAGTCTTTACCCCAATGTTAACTGAGGCGGCAGGTGGAGAGCTTGAGGTAACCCACATTGCTGTTCCGGCGCTACGGTTAACAAAACGAATCAAATTTGCCCAGGGCCAGGTTACCAGGATCGGGCTAGCAGAAAAGAAGGTGGATATTACGATCGGGGATAGCATGCATGGGACACCAGAGACGCAACGGACCTTAGCGTGGGACCAGCTAGTTATTGCTCTGGGATCAGTGACAAACTATCACGATATTCCTGGGTTGGAGGAGCATGCATTAACAATGAAGCATCTTCGCGATGCCAGAATATTGCGTAATCGCATTTTGGGTTTACTCGAACGTGCAAATGATGAACCGGACGCCAAATTAAGGCGCATTCTACTTACAGTAGTGGTGGGCGGCGGCGGGTTTACTGGAATTGAGACCATAGCAGCGATTAACGGACTAGTTCGTGATTTGATTAAGAAGTTCCCTCGAATTAACAAGGAAGATGTTCGGATGGTAGTAGCTCATCACGGTGACCGCATCCTGCCTGAATTAGGCCCCGCTCTTGCCGATTATGCCGCCAAAAAACTCAAAGAGCTTGGCGTTGAAATCTTATACAAGACAGGTGTCAAATCGGCAGGGAGCGATTATGTCGAATTGAGTTCTGGTGAGAAGATTAATACATATACATTGATATGGGCTGGAGGCGTTAAACCCAATCCTGCTGTGGAGAAGGCGGAATGCGCGCGTGGTCATCACGGCGGGATCATAGTCGATCGATTCTGTGCAGTAAAAAACCATCCTGGAGTATGGGCTGTGGGCGATTGTGCAGAGGTTCCAACTCCGGATCTGAAGGGCACGTATGCGCCAACTGCCCAGAATGCTACGAGAGAAGGCGTGTGTGTTGCCCGGAATATTGCCGCCACACTTCGAGGCGGGACTTTGGAAGCGTTCCGATTTAAGCCTGTCGGAGAACTGGCATTGATTGGGAAACGCGCCGGCGTTGCGCGGGTCTACGGATTCAATTTCTCAGGAGCGATTGCGTGGATGCTTTGGCGCGGGATCTATTGGTTGAAAATGCCTGATATCGGTCAGCGAGTGCGGGTTGCGGTTGATTGGGCCTTAGACGTTTTGTTTGGTCGAAATGTCATTGGTGAGACACCGCTAAACGACTGACCTGTTTGTATTGACCTCAGCAGGTAATCCGGAACGAATTGTACTCGAACAGTGCGCACAACTGGGAAAGTGCGATTCGGCCGGCTGTCGTTATTGACGCTCGATGGGAGCAGGCAGAAGCTGAGTACGCTTCTGATAGTCGCAATCAAGTATTTCAGCTAAACGCTTGTTACTTACCGAACGATCTGTTAAGGCATATCTTATGCGCAAAAGTGCCCACACACCAGAGGAACGGACTAAGAACCTGATGGAGGTTTTCAGAAAGGCGGGTTATGAGGGCGCCAGCTTAACGGAACTCTCGAAGGCCTCTGGCTTGGGTAGAGCCAGCCTTTACCATTTCTACCCGGAAGGGAAACAAGAGATGGGTCGGACTGTTCTAAAAACGGCTGAAGCATGGATCGAACAACATGTCACCGCGCCGCTGCAAAATCCAGGAGACGCCAAGATCCGGTTCGAGCGCATGCTGCAAACCTTAGATAAATTTTATGATGGTGGAGGCAAATACTGCTTAGTAGAGACGCTCTCTTTAGGTTGCGGTGCAGAGCTTTTTCGTGCAGAGTTGCAGGCTATCCTTAGAAAGTGGCAGGGGTCGTTGGAGCAACTCGCACGCGAAGAAGGTTTGGATCGGGAGCAAGCGCGTATCTGGGCTCAAAGCGTGATCGTTCAGATTGAAGGTGCATTGGTTGTCAGCCGGGCGA
>JAFAXJ010000671.1 GCA_019241095.1 Verrucomicrobiota bacterium
GCAAAAGTTGTCATGAAGGATTCAAGCTCATCCGTAACCAGCCATTTAACAGACTTCTATCGGTAAGCGAAGCACTACGGCTATGACAAAACAAATGCTACGGCAGATTAGACGTGTTTGCGCAGATTTGCCAACCATCTGCTTCGATCCTGAATGCCAACGACAACTCAACTAAATCACCCAGACCGTATATGACACAGGCGACAGGGACCAAAACGCTGTTGTTTAAAAGAATTCTGGTACCGATAGACTTTTCTGAACATTCTACCAAAACTATCGACTACGCTGCCAAGTTCGCCACTTTTCACGACGCGGTAATCAACCTACTGCACGTTTTCCAGATTCCTGACTATGTCGCAACACACTATCAGGGCGCCTATCTCCGGCCTGATGACGTGCGAACTCACGTAAATGCGGCAGAAAGAGAGGCAAAAGACAGGCTGGCCGATTTCGAGAAGCGGCTTCGTAACAGAGGCGTCCAGGTTCAATCTTATCTTGGATCCGGGTATGCGTTTGAGGAGATCGTTAACTATGCTGACACCTGGGACATTGACTTGATTATCATAGGGTCGCGTGGTTCTACGGGGCTCGTTCACCTTCTACTGGGAAGCACGGCCATGCGAGTAGCCGAAAACGCTAGATGTCCAGTGCTGATCATTAAAGAGAACACAACGAAAATGTAGGCTCTCGGACTGCTACTCCGGTAAGCCTAGCTGACGACTCGGCCACGCCAGTGACCGGTTTCGCGAGCTCTGGATTCAATAAAATCGCGGAACCGTTCCAGATCACCTTCGATACGGCTTTCCAGGAGGCCAAGAGCGTCGCCAGTCTGTTCCATCATTCCTTCAGGTTCATAGACTAGCGTTAGTGTAACCTGAGTTTTCTCATTGGCTATCGAGGTGAAGTTAACTGATCCGCCGTTCGGAGCGCCCGACACACTCTCCCAAGCGATCTTCTGATCTGGAATCTGCTGCGTGATCCTTGCATCCCACTCCTTAGACTTACCTCCGATTTTTGCTCTCCAATGCAGATTTTTCGGATCGATCTGGCGAACTTCCTCAACACCTTCCAGAAATCGAGGAAAATCCTCAAACTGAGTCCATTGATTGTAAACGACTCGGATGGGTGCGCCGATTTCTATACCTTTGGTAATTGTTTTGGCATTGCCAAACTCGCTGGTTCCAGTGCGATCAGAAGAGCTAATTCCGGTAGATGTCACGACTCCGCTCACCCCCGGAGCTACTGCGCCGATGGCTGAAGCAGCCGCAGGTGCTACGGGGCCAACGGGAGCAGCTGCGTAGCCACCTTGAGCGCCGCCCGTTAGATCCCGTTCTGCGACACTTTCCCTGACCGGAGTTTGTTCCGAACCGCCAACAACCGATTCATGAATTCGATCTGATAAAGGTTCTGTTTGGCCATGAGGAGCTGTGCTCGCACCTGTTATGGGCTCATTAACCCGATCAGCGGTCGAGTGTGCCATCGCCTCATGCGGCCGATCCGCGATCGGTTCCGTAACGGTTCCCATCGTGCTGGTCGGGACACTTCCAGAAGAGCCCAGGTCATCTGAAGGAACGAGCCCAGCCGCTGTTCCGCTGCTTGAAGCTCCTGTACGAAGGGTGTTTTCCTGAGAATGAATTTGGCCGCTCGTTAAAACATCGTGGGCGCGAGAATCCTGGAAAATCTGCTTCGCCCGCCTGATCTCTTCAGGATTATCGGTGTGAACCGACACTAAAATATCCCCTTCTTTGACTTTTCCCTCATATCGCTTGGCTTCGTATTCCGGTATCCCTAAACCGACTAGTGCACCGGTGATACCCCCAAATCCAGCTCCGATTGCTCCTCCGCTCAAGGCAGCCATTATGGGACCCGCCGCGATGAATGGTCCCACACCAGGTATCGCAAGGCTCCCAATTCCAGCTAATAGGCCAACCATGCCTCCAATCAATCCGCCGGTTCCTGCGCCGACTGTCGCGCCTTCCGGAAGCTTTGTCTCTTTTCGTTCAGCGAAATCCTTGTCCGGAAACAAGACCGAAATATCTTCGTTCCTGAAACCTTCACTTTGCAATTTGTGAAGAATTCCGTCCGCCTGTTCCCGTGTTGCGATCAAACCCAAAACTGAACTTTTCATAAGGCCTAGCTGCTCGCAGCTGGCTGTGAGCCCGGACGCAACAGGCTGGAAGACCATCGCAGTTTAGACGAAAGCTTCTCTGGCAAAGACTGGTAGAACGCAAACTTGAAAGCAGCACGGAGTAAGCGTTTTCGCATATTTATCGAGTTTTTGCTGGCGCAAAGTGACTTCTGCGGCAGAGCCTGCCCTACTTGGGCTCCTGCAGATGACGAACGAGAGCGAAAAATTCCTGATTTAGATCGGCAACTAGGTCCGGATTTGGATTTTGGCTTTGTCGTTCAAACTGTGTCGTTAGATGTTCCCCCTTTAGTTCAGAGTTCAACGCGCCTGCCCGGTGAAACCAATAACGTGCATTCCCAAAATCACCCTCCACTCGATGAATGATGCCATGAACGTAGGCTGCTTGGGGAGTGGTCATGGATTGCACGATCGCGTGCGCCTTTTCCAGTTCGCCCGCTTGCAGTAACAATAAGCTTTTGAGAGCAAGCTGCCTCGGATCGGCGCTCGTTGTTTCGTCAAACGAAGACTCGATATCACTCACAAGGCCGGGCATCAGTGCAGGATTCGTCGGGCTGAGCCGCGGCAGCTTCAGCTCATTCAGGACCGCTTGCAGATTAAGGGATTCAGGCATTTGAAGGTATAAACTGCACCGCAGTTCTTAGCAAAGGTCCGGAATCAGGAAGGCGCCTGATAATTCTTCGATTTAAGTCAGGCATTTCCGATCTGTCCCGGAATTTCAGTGCATATGCAGCACATTGAAAACAACGTACAACGCCGCCGAGAAGAACCCAGCGCCTAAGAATACGCAGACTGGCAGAGTTAGCACCCAAGCCAAAATCAGGTTGCGCACTGTCGACATCTGGAGTCCAGATCCACTTGCAGCCATTGTTCCGGCTATTCCAGATGACAAAACGTGAGTGGTGCTGACAGGCAGTCCAAGATGGTCGGCAGCCAAAATCGTGCCCATAGCCACTACTTCGGCAGAAGCCCCTTGTGCGTAACTCAGATGAGTTTTGCCGATCTTCTCGCCGACTGTGACAACAATCCTTTTCCATCCCACCATAGTGCCGCAGCCCAATGCAAGCGCCACCGCAACTTTAACCCATATCGGAATATAA
>JAFAXJ010000063.1 GCA_019241095.1 Verrucomicrobiota bacterium
AAGGCGCCCCAGTCAGCTGAGGAGTTGGACAGATGGCAGCATTCAAGGGCGAGGTCACCCGGGAGCCGTGAACGCCCAGTGTCAGGAGAAACGGAGCAAGGCAGTCCAGAGAACAGTTGTCAGATAGCAGTTTAGCCGGGGCTCTGCGGCGCTTGGCAATACATTGAAGATCCTTCATTACACTTAGGGAGCGGTGACTTGTTTTCATCCGGGAAAGCCCATCTTGTGCGCCAGCCTGTAGCGCGGCACAGCCTCGCTCTCCGGCACGTAAAATTAGCGCCAATCGGGGCAGAATCGCATTGATCGTTTTGGAGAGGAGTGATTCCCTGAATTCGCGAGCAATACTCAAAACACCAGGATAACCGATGAGCACTACCCTTTTGACTGAACGTGACGAATGGAAGGCATTAGCGAACCATTACGAGAAGATAAAAAACGTTCGTCTACAACAATTGTTTGCTGAAGACGAGAAACGAGGTGAGCGGCTTTCGGCGCACGCTGTAGGTCTTTATTTTGACTATTCCAAAAACCTGATCACCGATGAAACGCTGCGACTCCTGCTCAATCTGGCGAATGCGTGTAAGCTGCGCGAGCGGATCGATGCAATGTTCCGTGGAGATAAAATCAATGTGACGGAACATCGGGCTGTTCTGCACGTTGCTTTACGTGCTCCGCGGGACACTTCGATTGTGGTCGATGGAGAGAATGTCGTGCCGGCGGTGCAGGAAGTTTTGGATCGGATGGCCAGCTTTTCAGATCGAGTCCGTAGTGGCGAGTGGAAAGGTTTTACGGGCAAGTCAATTCGAAACATTCTCAACATCGGGATCGGCGGCTCCGATTTAGGACCGGTAATGGCGTATGAAGCTTTGCGCCATTACAGCCAGCGCGATCTTGTATTTCGTTTTGTCTCAAATGTTGACGGAACTGATTTCGTTGAAGCGACGCACGACTTATCGCCTGACGAGACGCTCTTTATCGTTTCATCAAAAACTTTTACTACCTTGGAAACCATGACTAATGCCCATTCCGCTCGCGATTGGGCGTTGAAGTCGCTTCAGAACGAAAAAGCGATCGCGCGGCACTTTGTTGCGGTCTCGACCAATAAAGCAGAAGTAACAAAGTTCGGAATCGATTCCGCGAACATGTTCGAATTCTGGGACTGGGTTGGCGGACGTTACTCTATGGATTCGGCCATCGGGCTATCGACGATGATCGCCATCGGACCTGAGAATTTTCGGGCCATGTTGGCGGGTTTCCACCAGATGGACGAACATTTTCGGAACACTCCGTTCGACCGCAATCTTCCTGTGCTGCTAGGGCTTCTTACGGTGTGGTACGGCGATTTCTTTAAAGCGCAAACGGTTGCTGTGCTGCCTTACGACCAGTATTTGAAGCGGTTTCCTGCTTATCTTCAGCAGTTAACTATGGAGAGCAACGGCAAGCATGTAACGCTCGATGGCGCGCGGGTAGATTATGAAACCGGATCTATTTTTTGGGGTGAACCGGGAACAAACGGACAGCACTCCTTTTATCAACTGATTCATCAGGGAACGAAGCTAGTCCCCTGTGATTTCATAGGGTTTTGCCAATCTCTTAATCCGTTAGGCAGTCATCACGATCTTTTGATGTCTAATGTTTTTGCTCAGACTGAGGCATTGGCTTTCGGTAAGAGTCCCGAAGCATTAAAGGCGGAGGGAACAGAGGAATGGCTGATACCTCATCGTACATTTGATGGAAATCGGCCTTCCAATACGATTCTTGCCGAACGCTTAACGCCAGAGATGCTCGGGCGGCTTATCGCTCTTTACGAGCACAGCGTATTTACTCAAGGAGTCATCTGGAACATCGATTCGTTTGATCAATGGGGTGTTGAACTGGGCAAGGTTCTGGCAAAAAAAATTATCCCAGAGCTGGAAGCGGCTAAGGAACCTGAACTCGAGCATGATAACTCAACCAACGCGCTGATCCGCTTTTATCGGCGTTCAAAACGTAAATAGCTACTTGGCGGGCGTTTTATGAAGGCACTTAAGAAATCGATTTTCGTTTTATACGGGTTGGCATTCTGCTCCAGCTTTGCGGTCCAAACACTTGCGCTTCCTCCCGAGCCACCAAGATACTTGAACGACTTTGTACCTGTTTTGAAACCGGGCGCTGCTAACCGGTTGAATACACAGCTAAAAGCTTTTGACCACGAGACTGCGATTGAATTGGTAGTCGTTATTTACCCTAGTCTGCCGGCCGGAGTTACTAGCCAGCAATACGCTAAACAGCTTTTTAATAGTTGGAATCTGGGACATCCACCGAGAGGGATGGGTGCGCTCCTTTTAGTCATTAGTAACAAGGATCCCCAAACGTACATCTATGCGGGAAAAGGCTTAGCAAACAAGCTTTCGCCTGCTGTTTGCGCAAAGATATTCACCGAAAAAATTGCGCCTCGCTTTAACGTAAACGACTATGAAGGAGGCTTGACCGCTGCGATCAATGCTTTGATTTCAGTGTCGAGGTCATAGGGGATTATCAAGATGCGAGCCCTATCGACCACGTATCGACAATTTTTGCTGCGATAACGTTCCGAGATTTCAGCAGTTCGTTGTGCCCAGGGCCGCGCTGCGCTTTCCCCTCAGGCTGAGTTTGAAGTGCAACTCCGTCGAGCAACTAACCTAATCCTTCTGCCGCAGTTCGGCTTCGGCTCGAAGCCAATCCTCGGTTTCGTGACCGTGCTCCCGTCCACGTTCCAAGTAGAGTTCGTAGGCGCGCTTTGCAATATGGTCATGCGAGACCTGGCGATGAGATTTCTTCATCTCAGGCGCTACAGGCGACTGCTCCAATGCTTCCTTTGAAGGCACTTCCTTCGCAGGATGTGAGTGCCGGACGGGCTCAGGATGAGAGTGCGCCATCGGTTCAGAATGGGAATGTGTGACCGGTTCAGGGTGAGAATGCTGGACTGGCTCAGGATGAGAATGCGCCATTGGTTCAGAATGGGAATGTGTGACCGGTTCAGGGTGAGAATGTTGGACGGGCTCGGGACGAGAGTGCGCCGCGGGTTGAAAATGGGAATGCCGGACGGGCTCGGGGTGGGAATGTTGTACCGGTTCGGGATGAGAGTGCGCCATGGGTTCAGAATGAGAGTGCGTGACCGGTTCAGGGTGAGAATGCAGCACCGGCTCGGGATGAGAGTGCGCCGCTGGCTCAGGATGAGAATGCGTTTCCGGTTCGGATGCCACCCGCGGCAAACTTGTGTCCTCATTGATGTCGTTCATACATTTGTATTCGTTTTTCCCGGAACTTTTGCGTCTGCGGCTTCCAATGTGTGGCAAAGGACCGGTGCGCCCGGTAGGTCGCATGGGATCATAGGTTTACGTTGTGGTCTACGGCCTTTTTTGCTGGAACCGCTGAACATCGCGATTCTGTTCATCGATCCCGTTTTTGAAAAACCATTAGAGCCGAGCTAAGATCGTACATGGCTTCTGGGCTCAAGGCTTTGCCGCGCTCTCTGGAGTCGATTCCCTTCCTGAAGCGCTTCAGTTTCCCCCGGCCGCTGGCATGGGGTTACCTGGGTTTACTCCTTTTCATGGTAGGTGACGGAGTTGAATCGGGGTATCTGGCTCACTTTCTCCTGAGCAACGGAATGCACCAGGGAGAAGTGGCTGCCATGTTTGCCTTATATGGTATAGCGGCCGCCACTGCTGCCAGATTTTCCGGGGTACTTTCTGACCTCTGGGGCCCGCGTATGGTTATGCAACTCGGACTCGCTTTCTGGTCCGTGTTCCAGGTACTGTTTCTACTGTTCGGAATTCCAACCGGGAATTTTTTCCTACTGGCCGGTTTCTACAGTTTGCGCGGCTTTGGCTACCCGCTGTTTGCTTATGGGTTTCTAGTTTGGATTGCCGCGGCCACGCCGCACAAGCGCTTGGGATCAGCCGTCGGATGGTTTTGGTTTTCCTTCACTGCAGGACTACCGACGCTCGGCGCGCTTTTGGCGAGCTTGCTAATACCCTTTATCGGTCAGTACGCCACATTCTGGTCTTCACTCGCGTTCGTCTTGATCGGGGGAATCGTCACTCTGGTCGGAGTTTCTGAGAGCACAGGTTTTCGACGGCTTCTGCCTTCAGGCATGAGGCCGATCGATTCTTTCATTGCCGGTTTAGCGATCGCCTGGAAGAAGCCTCAAGTTGTTGTCGGCTGTATTATTCGAATGATCAACACTGCACCCCAGTTCGGCTTCCTGGTTTTTTTGCCCACCTTTTTCACCAAAACGATCGGTTTCAGCCTTGGAGGGTGGCTCCGGCTGCTGAGTTATATGTTTCTGAGCAATATTATTTGGAATCTGATCATGGGCGCGTTCGGAGACAAGCTTGGGTGGCGCCGAACGGTGGCTTATGCAGGAGGACTTGGTTGTACCATCGCAACACTTTTACTCTATTACGTGCCATCCATTTTTCCTGGTCAGTACATGCTGGCTGTACTGGTAGCAGTTCTTTATGGCGCCACACTTGCCGGCTATGTGCCCCTTTCTGCTATCATGCCGTGCTTAGCTCCCGAAAACAAAGGCGCGGCTATTTCGATGCTCAATCTTGGCGCAGCTGCAAGCGCATGGTTAGGGCCCACGATCGTGGGCGTTTTTATTGGTCCTCTGGGAGTTGTTGGCGTGATTTGGATCTTTGCCGTTCTTCATTTCGTGAGCGCTATTTTAGCCTTGTTCCTGAAACTGCCGGCGCACATTGAGGAAGTTGCGGGCGGGTGCAGTGACGGGCTAGTGATGCACTCCGGCGCAGCTTTTGCAGCATCCGGCTGCCTTCTTGGCCATACCCCAACGATGGTTGATTTGGAGGAAGAGAACGAGATCGACCTCATCTTGTTCGACCTTGGAGGAACCATCTATGACGACGAGACCTATACTCGAGCTTTGCTTCGTGCTGTTCGCCAACTGAATCCTACCGTCCGCGAGGAAGATTTCTGGGCCCTTTATGATACCGAACGCGGACGATCGTCCGGCTCGCTTCGCACAGCGGTAGCGAACCATTTTCTGCCGGGGAGAGACCGAGATGAGCTGGTTAAGCTCGCGCGGCAATACTGGGAGTATCCGGCTTCCTCTCTGTACCCGGACGTTAAACCGACCTTGAGCGCTTTGGCTCGCAAGTTTAAGCTTGGGTTAGTGGCGAACTCCGGCAATGTCGCCCTGAACGCTCTGCGCAGAGATGGATTGCGCAATTTTTTTGAGGTGATTGTGTTATCGGAAGTTGTGGGGATAGAAAAGCCTGACGAAAGAATATTCCAATACGCACTCGAAAAGACCAAAATTCCACCGAGCCGCGCCGTGCTTGTCGGCAATCGGCTGGACAACGACATTCGTCCCTCTAAACGACTCGGGCTTCGAACGATATGGCTTTTACGTGGTGACGCACCGCCAGCACCCTTGTTGGAGCAGCTTTCGGAACCAGATGCTGTGATCATTTCGTTGATAGGTCTGCCAATCGCTTTGTCGAGACTTATGAAGGTTCGGCAGATCTAGTGGCCCACTGGACAGGTTAGTAGTAGCCCTGATCGTTCACTCGGGCACAAGCTGAAATGCTAGTACCCGAGCGGGCTGACTAAGTTATCATTTGGAGGTGGTTTCTTTGAGAGAAGCGATATCGATCACGAATCGATATTTAACATCAGGTTTTGATCCGTTCATAAGGTTCGTTTATTTTTTGAATCGGAATCACCTCAGAGTCTGAGGTGATTCCGTGCTCACCGCAATAATCCAGCATCTCCTGAATCTTCGAAATCCCGCCAATCATTGATCCAGCGAGACTGCGGCGCTTCGGGACCAACCTGAAAGCCGGAAGCGTTAGAGGACTGGAGGGCAAACCGACAAGGATCATCGCCCCATAGTTTTCAGCGCAGCCATATAGGACTCTATGTTGTGATCCGCCGATACTGTATCGATGATGAAATCGAAACGTCTCTCCAAGCTTTGCATCACAGCCGGATCGGAAGTCAGCGCGAAATGGTGCGCGCCTAAGCGTTTTAGCATCTCCCTTTTTGGAAAAGGATGAACTGAGCATTGTAACTTCCGCACCAAAAGAAGCCGCCAGTTTTACTGCCGTATGGCCTGATCATCCCAAGCCGAGAACTCCGACCTTGTGCCCTGGACCAACTTGCCACTGGCGAAGAGGCGAATAGGTAGTAGTATCAGCGCAAAGCAACGGCGCAACGCCTTCCGAGCTGAGTTCAGGAGACACCCGGAGGGTGTAATTTTCATCGACTACAATTTGAGTTGAATAGCCTCCATAGGTCGGTGCCTCAGATCCCGCTCAAACCAATATAGGTCGGGCTCATCCTATTGTTCAATTGTTCCAGACCAGCTCGGCACTCAAGGCATACGCGACAGGAATCGACGAAAAACCTACTCCGGCAAGATCTCCGACTGCAAATTTGGTGGCTTGGCTGCCGACCTTAATCACCCGGCCAACAATCTCGTGCCCCGGAACCATGGGATCGATGAACCGCCCCATTCGTCCCTGACTTGGTGAAGGTCAGAATGGGCAGACGCCGCGGTACAGTATATCAATCTGTACATCGCTAGCCCCGACGTCCCTGCGTTGAAAACTGAATGGAGCTAATTAGTAATTAGGACTCTGGGCCGCATAGGACGTTATTCATTGATGAACCACAAGGTAATTTGCTCGTTTGCAAACTAATGGTTAATCTCAGCTCTCGCTTAGAAATCCAATCCACCGCGATTGACAAGGCGGCGATTCAGGTAAATCTCGTGAGTTTCGCTCTGCGCAGGCAACCAGATCTTAAGTCTCACGCTGGATCACTTAATAGCTTGAGAAGGTCGCCCTGTTTCTGACGCACTTGATTCATTGTGCATTGATGAGGGGCTTTATCCGGACGCCATCGCAGGATCTTTGTTCCATGTCGGAATCGACCTTCTGAGAAATGGTCATAACTGACTTCAACCACTAACTCCGTCCGAAGTGGGACCCATTCGTCAGATCGTTCAGTTGACCAGCGGCTAGGGCCGCCCGGCGCTTTGCCAGTAAACCCTGGTGACTGAACCAGCGACTCAAGCTTTTTTGTCAGCGCTACACGGTCTGTCGCTTTTATACCAGAGCAAAACCCGATGTGATCAAGGAGTCCTTCGTCATTGTAGAGTCCCAGCAAAAGTGATCCTACAAACTTGGTCTTTGCCCCGTACCGGAAACCGCCTACAACACAATCTGCCGACCGGTAATTCTTAACTTTTTCCATACTGCGCGCCCCGAAGGTATAGGGCAAATCAAGCCTCTTCGCGACAATTCCGTCCAACACATCCCCAACCTCTTCCAGCCATTCTCGAACAAATCGCATTTCGGTTGTTGCAGGTGATAGTTTGAACTGTTCCGTAGTAAGGCACTCTTTGGCAAATTGCTCCAGCAGACTGCGACGTTCAGCCAGGGGCCGGTCTGCTACCGGGCCGAGTTTCTTCGAAGAAAGTAAGTCGAAGACGATGTATATCGCCGGAGTCTCTATCGATAGCTTGTTCACGCGAGATACCGCTGGGTGAATCCGTTGTAACAGATGGTCAAACGAAAGTTTGTCGCCCATTGGTATAGCCAATTCGCCATCTAGAACAAAGGACGTGGAAGGCAGGCTGCTTGAGGAAGCAACGATCTCTGGAAAATAACGGCCCAAAGGTTGGCCGGCTTTTGATTGCAAGTATACCGTCGAGTTCTCACGAAACAGGAGACAACGGAAACCGTCCCACTTCGGTTCGTACTGCCAGTGGTCACCAATCGGGATCTCGTCGACTGCCACAGCTTCCATCGGCTGAACTGGTGGATAAATTTCACTCACTTGTCTGGATCGTTGAGGAAGACAGAGTTGGATGCCAACTGGAGAGTAAGGCTCAGCCGCGCTAACGAATGTCATCGCGCTCTTAGCATGGAGATTTACCAGCCTTGTAGGCACGCTCTTGAAACGAATTCTGCATCAGTAAAAACGCAGTGAAAGACTTCTGACACTCGCCGTCCTACTAGCGCAACTGAGCCTTGCTCTCCAGGTCCCTTCGAGCTGGGTAAATCACTTTAACTAAGTACAGGCCTTGAGCTGGAGCGGTGTAGCTCGCTTTGGGATCGCCAGGTCGTTCCAGAAACTCATTGATCCAGTCGGGCTTTTCTCGTCCGATGCCAACACGAACCAGGCTCGCGGTAATCATCCTTACCATCCGATAGAGAAATCCGTTTCCTTCTACTTCTACCGTGATCAGCGGACCTTTTTTCCGTACCCGGAGCGCAGTGATGATACGGACAGTGTCTTGGACCGCATCTTCTTTACGTCGATTGCCGCTGAATGACGCGAAATCATGTTTTCCCACTAGAAACTCAGATGCTTTCTGGAGTGAGTGAACATCGATCCGATTTGGGATATGCCAGGCACGGCCGATCTCCATTGGGTCCAGAACCGAGCTCTGCCAAATTCTGTAGCGGTATTGTTTTCCGATCGCCGAAAATTGCGCATGAAAATCAGCGCTCACTTTTCGAATATTTAAAATCCGGATTTCTGGCGGCAGATGCGCGTTCAGCGCCGAGATCCATACCGGATAAGCGAATTTTCTTGGTGGGAGCTCAACATGAGCTGTTTGCGCAAGTGCATGAACCCCGGCATCGGTTCGACCCGCACCGTAAACTGTTAGCTTTTCTTTGAGGATTGCTTGAAAGGCGCGCTGCAGATGATCTTGAACGCTGTTGCGGCCAGGCTGGCTTTGCCAACCGCTAAATGGTTTGCCATTATAGGCGATTGTCAGCTTTACTCGCTCAGCTGGGGACTGCCGTTTCATTCGACCATTGAAGCGAATCCAAGTAGCTTTGCAGAAGGATCTGGGCGGCTACTTGGTCAATAATGGCTTTGCTCTGGCGAGCGTTTTTGCCTGTTGAATGAAGCACTCGTTGTGCCTGTACCGTGGTTAATCGCTCGTCCCAATAGATGATCTTTACTGCAGGTATTTCGGCCGCGAGATCCCGACCGAATTTTTTTACCTTCATGCTGGAGCTTCCCAAAGTGCCGTTCATGTTTTTTGGTAATCCGATCACCACGCCCGACATTGGTTGGCTTTCGCAGATGAAACGAATTTCCTTCAGGGCCGTCTGCCCATGCTTAAGCGTTCGCATCGGATGAGCAAATACGGCTAATTCGTCCGAGATAGCCAACCCGATTCGGCTGTCTCCGTAGTCAATACCTAGCCAGCGCATCATTACTGCAGCTTTTCAGGTATCGAAGATACCACTTTTTTGATCTGTTCAACGTCCCGCCGGTGGCACACGAGGATGGCGCCTTTTGCACTCACGACAATCAAATCGCTTACTCCAAGCAGCGCCACGTGAGTGTCATCATCGCAGTAGACAATATTGTCAGTTGCTCTTTCCAAGGTC
>JAFAXJ010000248.1 GCA_019241095.1 Verrucomicrobiota bacterium
GGAGGCTGTGCAAGCATTGCGAAAATATCTATCTGGTCCCCCGAGTCCTCAAAGCCCTAATGGACCTGTTCAGTTAACTAAGCAGTTTCAAAGTGTTCAGGAGTTAAGTTTAGTTCCCGAATTTATACGAATCACAGAAAACCAGCCTGATTGGGAGAACTATTTTACAATCTGGGGAGATGGTAAAATTGATGTTAATTTAGCTAACGCTTCGACCATCGAGTTAATCACTGGTGTGACGTCAGCCCAAGCAGATCAGTTTGTTAAGTATCGTTGGGGTCCTGATAAAAAACCTGATACGGATGATGACATTCAATATCAAAGTATGGATCAGGTACGGGCTGCGCTCGGATTGAGTACCGGGCAATTTGAATTGGTTCAAGATCTGTTATCATTGAACAGTGCTGTCGACCGCGTAGATAGCACTGGCACGATAGCCGGGTACTCCAAGACTGTAACAGTTATTACCAATCGGGGAGCTGCTCAACCTCGTATTCTTTCATGGCAGGAAAAGTAGACAGAACGCAGACAAACCTGTTGAGGGCGGTCGATGGGGATAGCTGGGAATTGTGGAATTTTGTTGACGGTACGAAGCCAGAGTTTGTCCGCCGATTGACTATTCCGTCGGAGGTTTCCTTGGACACGATAGTAGCTCTTCCAGCGGAAAATACTTTTTCTTTCGCCTCCTGGCTCGCTTCAGAAGATGAACAAGTTATCTCCGAGATGCTAAGTCTCCAGCTCGAACAGCGAGGACTTCTCAACAAAGCGAATGGTAACAGTTCCCAACTGACATTTCGGATTCTGGAAAAGCAGGAGAATCGGAGCTTGGCGGTCGCTGCCGTTTTGCAGCCCGAATTTCCGCCGCAACTCGCCTTTGAGAGGGCTTTGTTTTTTGAGCCGTCAGTCTTCACTTTTCCACTTCCGGAAAGCCGGTTGGTAGTTTGGCGAGAGATCGAAAGGCTCAGCGTAGTTGCCACTCGCGGGCGCGAGCCTGTGGCCTTTCAAGTGCTCGCGGCAAGCGAACTGTCAGAAGCGGCTGTTCTCGAGCTGAAATGCATCTGTTTCCAACTGGAGGCCCAGGGGCTTTGTGAACGCCTGAAAGGAGTGACGCTATGGGGCGATTTCAGTCTGGCAGAGATAACAAGACTGCGAGATGCTCTGGGCTTAGCCGTCTCACACGAGGCTTTGCCGCCCCCCTGTCTGCCCGCGAAAAAAGCAAATCTTTTGCCGCCCGAAGTTGCGATTCTGCACGCAAGAAAACGAAGACGAGCACGAGTTCGTACCGCGATTATGGCTGCGGTCGCGCTTTACCTTTTAGCGATCGCTAGTCTTATCGGTTATATTGGATACCAGAGATATGCTGCAGCTTCTTTGAGTCGGCGTTTAGCCGGCCAGGAGCCAACTGTCTCAGCGATACAAGGCACAGCCGATCGTTGGCGACAAGTTCAATGGGCTGTTGACCCTCACCTTTATCTGGCAGAACTGCTCTACCAAGTCGCTTCTCTCTTGCCTCCCAATGGCTTGCGTCTGACAGGCCTGGATGCGCAGAAAGGCAAGGTGGTTATAAAAGGGGAGGCGAGCGGCGCGCCGGCCGCCTTTAAGCTGGCTGAAGACATCAAACAGGATCCCGAACTCCGAATGTTTTCGTGGGAAATGCCAAGTCCTAACTTACGGCCCGATGGCCGAGCTGAGTTTACAATCCAAGGAGAACCGAAATTTGCGAAAATTGACTAAGAGCGAACGCAGACTGTTGATCATTCTAGGGATTGCAATTTTCGTCGTGGTAAATTTTTATGGGCTCGGGTACCTGCTCGAAGTTGAGTCTTCTCTAGCGCAACAACTGAGTGAGCTGCGCGATAAATCAAGATCCAACGAACTTTGGTTGCGAGAAAAAGATCTCTGGCTGGCTCGTAAAACATGGATTGACGCTTCTCAGCCTCGCATTAGTCCCAATCTGGTTCCTCAATCGGCTTTGCTGGAATCTTTGACGACCAGTGCGCATGCCAATAACCTTGAGATTCAGGAGCAAAGCTTCGGTGAGACTAGAAATACCCCCGGTTATGAATCGGTGTCGGTCCGACTGAAAGTAGGCGGCAGTCTTCGAAACGTGCTTGGGTGGCTGGTGCAGATCCAACAACCGGAGTTGTTTCAGGCGGTCACGAATTTTTCTTTGAAAAGCGAAAATGAGCCTCCTAGTGTCAGCCTCGATCTGGAAGTAGCTCGCTGGTATGCGCCACATGTATAGAATATTATTTAGATCCCTTGCCACGCTGAGTTGTCTTATCGGGGTAACAAGCGTTGCGGGGGCGGAGGACGAGATTCCAAAAGGATTCAAGCTCGAACGATATCAAAAAATCTGGGAGAGAAATCCATTTACGCTAGTTACACCGGTTGCAGCCCAGGCCCAGCCGTCGGTCTTTGATAAACTTTTTCTTGTTAGCTGGACGACAATTGCTGGCAAAGATATCGTTTTCGTCCAGAACAGTGAGAATAACGAGGTTCAGAAGATTACCAAGGACCCAAACCAGCATCATTTTCAGCTGCTGGAAATCCATCGTAGCCAAAACCCTCAAGCATTCGAGGCAGTTATTTCTAACGGCAGTGAGAAAGGAATAGTCAAGTTCCGTGCCGATAACCCTCAATCGAACCCGGTCTTAGCAGGGCCAGGCGCCTTTAATCCCGCCGTGTCTCAGATGCAAATTCCGACCACGGAGCCAAACGAAGGTCAAATGCCTGCTATACCAGGTCAGTCCCCCATACCATCTCAGCAATACCCTCAGGCTGCTACAAGACAACCGCCAACAACGCAGAATTATAACGGGTTCCGTCCCCCGCGCGCCGCTGAAATACATCGTAAACGTTTGCTGGCCCCTCCGGGATCTGAACAACCGATCAGTACTCCAGGAAAGGTTCAGTCGATCAATCCAGGTTCCCCCCAATGAGCCAAATTTATCTGCTTCTAACGCTCTGCTTGTTTGTGATTTCTGAACTGAACTGTAACGCTCAGAGTGTGAACGATCCTGCAACAGCCCCTGCGGATAAAGAGCCGATGAGCTCGTTCCAGGCTGTCAACGCAAGTATCGACACGATATTGCAGGAATACGAATTGTTAACCGGTAAAGTCCTAATCAGGGATAGCAATCTAGCCGCAAATTCCTTGCCAATCAGTATATCAGTTCCTGACCCAGTACCTCGTTCAGAGCTAGTGCGCATTATCGAAGCATCTCTTTTGCTGAACAATTTTGCACTGATTCCTTCCCAGGAGCCAAATACTATCAAAGTCATTAATATTAACACCGGTAAAAATCCTCGCAGCGAAGGTGTTCGTTTATTTACCGGAGCCTCATCGATTCCTAGCGGAGAACAGGTGATCAGCTATTACATGCCGCTCCGCTATATCACCGCCAATGAGGCTTTAACAGTTTTTCAGACCCATATATTGCCGCGCGCATTCACTTCATTCGTTCCTATCAATAGTTCGCAAGCGCTTTTGATTACCGAAAACACTAGCGTTATCAGGGAACTCGTTGCATTGCAGCAACTGATTGATACGCCTCCCGAAAAAAATGAAACGCGATTTGTTCAGCTGGTACGAGCGGACGCCGAGCGGGTTGCGGACATGATAGACAAACTGCTGCAAAATCAGCAGAGACAGCGAGAAACCAATCTGAATGCAGCCGCGGGAGCAAATCCTAATCCAGGTGTACCTACGACCAGCACAGGAGGCGCCGAAACCACTGGCAATCCTTTTGCCCAGTTGATTGCCGATACGCGCACTAACCGCATACTGATTGTAGGCAGACCTCATAACGTGGAGTACGTTGCTGGCTTAGTTCACGACTTTGATCTTGCTTCGACAACCGGCCGGCTTCTGGAATACAGGCTGCGGTATGTAACAGCGTCGGACGTAATTAACGTGCTCGGCGATGTTCTCTCTGAAGGGGGCAAGGAAGGACAAGCTAACACTTCGCAAAGCCCACAACAGCAGCAGCAACAGCAGAATCGAACTCTTAACCTGGGAGCAAATCCAAATACCAGTTCAACCTCCGGCTATGGGGGAACCAGTTCAACCACAGGCACCGGGAGTTCGAGCGGGGAAACGACTCTGCAGGAGCCTAATGAGTTGGCTGCTCCTCAATCGCTTGTGGTTGGAAAAACCAGAATTGTCGCGGATTCAAAAAATAATATCGTTCTTATCCTGGGTCCCCCTGAAAGTCTTCAAAGAGTAAAGCTTATATTGGATAGATTGGATGAGCGACCTCAGCAGGTATATCTAGCCACTGTCATCGGTCAGCTATCACTGACTAACGACCTGCTCTATGGTGTTGATTTTGTGCAGACGTACAAAAAGATAAATAGCAGCAAAGGAATTGCTTCCACAAATGTCAACACAAGCGGTGTCACCAATTTCACTTCGACGCCGATAGTTGATCCCAGTACTATCACCAATGGCAACGTCCTGAACAGTGCCGTCAACGCTGCATCTTCCGCATTGACCCAGGTTCAAGGCCTAACGATTTACGGTAGCATTTCCGATGCGGTAAAAGTTTTTGTACGGGCTTCTGATTCTCGGGGCGATTTTAAGATATTGGCGCGACCAGCTGTTTATACAGCGAACAATAAATTAGCTGTTATATCTTCCGGTTCGCGCATCCCTTATCCCGGTTCGACATTGTCAAATGTCAATACCGTGACAGGAAGCACCAACACGGCCTCGGTTGCATCAACTGTCGAGTTTGTTGATGTTAGCCTCCGGCTGGAAGTGATTCCACTTATCAATTCGAGTCATGAAGTCACCTTAAAGGTAGTTCAGATTAATGACAGCGTTAGCGGGCAAACCGTTATATCCGGCAGCAACGTTCCAAACATCTCAAGCCAGCGACTTACAACGACCGTCACTGTTCCTTCCGGGGCAACAGTCGTCCTGGGCGGCCTCATTCAAGAGAATGAAAGGAAGGACGATAACGGAATACCTGTGCTGGACCAGATTCCTTATCTCGGAACTCTTTTCAAGACACGCGGAGTAAGTAAAACGCGAGACGAACTGCTTGTCTTTATACAACCGGTGGTTGTAGGGAACGATGTCCAGACACTCCGTGCCAGTCTAAACGAAGAACGTCGGACCACTGTAGGCCAACGAGCTTTCAACCTCGCACATCCCGGGCAGCCGACAACAGTTCCTGCTTCGAGAAAAAGTCGAGGAAAGGATTAGGAAGGGGGTGGAGCGTGTTAGCGGTAACCGGCCCACAAAAGCCCTGTTTGATCAGATATCGGCACTTGACGGACCAGGTTCGGCTGGCGCGTAGAAGTGGTATAGGCACACTTTGGGCGACGGCAAATACGCCCAGAGGCACGGTCTTTCAGTTCACCTTGCCGATCGGCACGATGTCTTCACCGAAGTTAGACGATCGCAGCATTTACGTGACGAATTCGCCCACGTAAAGCAGCGAGTCGGCTTCTGAAGTCTCTACATAGGCTTGAATTGTTATCGACCGGCGTGGACCCCTCCATCGACCCGGATGTTTTCTCCGGTTACGAAGGTCGCGTTCTGGAGATAAAGCATCGCGTCGACAATGTCAGAAATTTCACCCATCCGAGCCAGGGGATGAAACTTTGCCAACGCCGCCTGGTCATCCTTGGCGTGCATGGGTGTGTTGATGATGCCAGGCGAGATCGTATTAAACCGGATGTTGTTCGCCGCGTATTCCAGCGCCAGCGCCTTACTCGCAGCTGCCAACGGCGACTTCGATAACACTGCTAAAAGTGCGGGCGCGGCCCTGCTCGGTTGCTCCGCGAGGACTGCCGAGATGGTCAGCACATGCCCCGAATTTTGCTTCTTCATTTGCGGAATCACCTGCTGCGTCATATAGAAGAAGCTTGCGTCGTTAGTATTCATCACCAAGTTGTAGTCTTCTTCGGTGTAGTCGGTGAACGCCTTTGCAATGAAGATGCCCGCATTGTTGACCAGCAGATCAATACGGTCGAAATGTTTGAGGGCGGCGTCCACCACACTCACAGCGGTCTCCTTCCTGCTGACATCACCATCTACGAGGACGAGATTGGGCGAGGCCTTGAGGTCCCTTGACTTGCTGATCGTGCGGGAGGCGGCCACGACACGCCAGCAGCGTCCGAGCAGCGCTTGCGAGATGCCCAGCCCGATTCCGCTGGAAGCGCCGGTGACGATGGCGACCGGTTCCGGGGTATAGTCGTCTTTCATGTTGTGCCTTTTTACTTGGTATTCAGAGTTAATTCACTGAGCTGAGGTCCGTTCCAAAGTGAGCGGGTCTCCGTTTCAAGCCCATCTTTTCTATCCGGGACATCAAAGCGGTGGGCTTTACATCCAAAACTTCCGCGCCCCCGTCGAGCCTTTATTTTCCAGCCGTTTGGAACACGTTTGGCGGTCACTGTAGCGAACAAACCCAAATTTGCTGCTGGAACTTACAGAGCCGGCCTAACAGAATCAGCGGATCCATTTCTCGAACGAGCAATAAAAGTGGTGCGAAAAGTATTGGTGTTCTTATACGTAATTGGAGGGGCGTTTCTCGTGGCTTCCTGCACTACTGAGAAGAAGCCGGAACCCATCTCTCCAGCTTATTTCACCAATCCGGCCCTGGTCAGAGAAGTACAAATTGCGTTGCGCAACAGGGGTTACTATTCGGATTCTGCAGACGGATTTCTGGGCCCAAGCACGGCTGAGGCGATTCAGCTTTATTAAGTAGATCATTCGTTAAGAGCAAGACCGCTTGTCGATCGAGAACTTCTGGTCTTCGCTCGGGTTGGAAGATGTTGATTAGTCATGCGCAAACGTTTTGGAGGGCGAGCGTACTCGCGAGCCGCAAAGGCCCATAATGATTCCTTCGTCGAGTGGTTTCCAACGCGCTTCTCGAAACGGATTTTCGGCGTCGCGGCTGCCAGGCTTACACATACAACCCGTCTCAACATTTTGGGCAATAATTGACATTCTCGACGTTTGCGGCTCGCGAGTACGCTCGCCCTCCCCAGTGGGTTCGTTCAATAATGTTGTGAGACACCCTCTACTCGCGAGCCGCAAACGCCCATAAAAACGTTTTTTCCTCGAATGTCAGGCCTGTTCGTGCTCGGCCACTCCGATCGGCTGAGATGTTGTTGTACTCTCTCCCCGCGAGGCTTTTTCTCCATCTTTTGGTTTTCGGAGAGTCGCTTTTTCTACGAGATAAAACATGACCGGAATCAGGAAGATCGCGATGAAAGTGGATGCAAGCATCCCCCCGATCACCGTAGTGCCAAGGATCTGTCTTGAAGCGGCGCCTGATCCGGAAGCGGTCCACAAAGGAACGCATCCCAGAATGAAAGCAAAGGCAGTCATGAGAATCGGACGCAGGCGAAGACGCGCGCCGGCGAGAGCCGCTTCAACGATGGGTGTTCCTTTTTCGAACTCGGCTTTTGAGAATTCGACAATCAGGATGGCGTTCTTGGCGGCGAGGCCAATCAGCATCACGAGACCAATCTGTGCATAGACGTTGTTTTCGAATAAAACAGAGCTTTTGCCGTAGACGTCCGCCGCAAAGAGTCGTCCGAGTAAAACAGCAAACGCGCCCAGAACGGCAATCGGCGTGCAAAGCAGAACGCTGAACGGTAAAGACCAACTCTCGTATTGAGCCGCGAGAATGAGGAACACAAAAAGGAGGGACAAACCAAAGATCACTGCGGGAGACACTCCTTTCTGCGCCTGCTGCTCCTGAAACGACATCCCCATATAATCGAAGCTCATTTCCTGCGGCATCGTTGCCTTGAACACCTCTTCGAGTGCCGCCATGACCTGGAAAGAGCTCATCCCCTCTTTGCCGCTAACGTTGAGCTGAGCGCATCGATGGAGGTTGAAACGCATTGTAAATTCTGGCCCGAGGCGCGGCACAATGCGCACTACCGAAGAGAGCGGAACCGGATTACCATCCTTGTTGCGAACGTAAAATCTGCCAACATCGTCGGGAACTGTCCGGTACGGCCCATCGGCTTGAACATAGACCTGCCAAGTGCGACCAAAGCGATTGAAGTAGTTCACAAATGAGCCGCCTAAAAACACTTGGGTGGCTTTATACACATCGGACAAGTCCACCCCTTGCTTAAGGACTTTGTCCTGATCTACGTCTAAAAAATATTGCGGAACACTGGGTAACAGTGTTGTTGTAATCCTGGCGATTTCCGGCCGTTTGGATGCCGCTTCAACGAATTGCTGAGTCTGCCGGGCTAAAAATGGCACATCCATCCCACCACGATCTTCAAGAAGGAAGGTAACTCCTCCGGATGTTCCAATCCCCGGAATAGCCGGGGGTGGAAAGACAAACGCGATGCCTTCGGGAATTTTAGAAAGCGCTTCGTTCGCGTGCGCAATCATTAAGCGTAACTGCTGTTCCGGGGTATCACGTTTTTTCCATGGTTTCAGGGTTACAAAGAAAAATCCGTTATACGTCGTGCTGACGCCGCTTAGCATGCTGTACCCGGATATCGCAGTAACATCCTGAATTCCGGGCGTATTCAGAAGAATCTCCTGGACTTTGCGCGAGGCTGCCGCGGTCCTTTGCAGCGATGCTGAATCCGGCAACGATAGATTTGCGTAAAGATAGCCCTGGTCCTCAGTCGGAACAAAGCCGCCCGGGATTTTTCCCCCAAGCCAGCCCGAGACAATGATAGCCAACAACAGGAACAAAACACAAAGTACACCTCTACGCATCAATAGCCGGCAAACCGAAACATATCCATTCGTGGCAGATCCAAAGATTCTGTTAAAACTTTTAAAGAAAAAAGCTAGCGGGCCGTGGCTTTCTTTTTTCGGTCGCAAAAGCATGGCTGCGAGCGCTGGACTCAAGGTTAGAGCATTGAAGGCGGAGAAAATGACGGATACTGCGATCGTGACGGCAAACTGCTGGTAAAGCCGGCCGGTAATGCCTGGGATAAAGGCAGTTGGGATAAAAACGGCAGCGAGTATAAGCGCAATCGCGATGACGGGCCCGGAGACTTCGTCCATCGCTTTGATTGCCGCCTCGCGGGGTGGAAGTCCGTGCTCTATATGATGCTCAACGGCTTCAACCACGACGATGGCGTCATCGACGACCAAACCGATGGCAAGAACCAAGCCTAAAAGCGACAGTGTATTGACAGAAAATCCCAAGAGGGGGAAAACCGCGAACGTGCTGATCAACGAAACCGGCACGGCACACAACGGAATCAGTGTGGCGCGCCATCCCTGAAGAAAGATGAAGACGACGATAATCACGAGGATCATCGCTTCAACCAGGGTCTTGTAGATCTCCTCCATGCCCGCCGTCACAGCAAGCGTTGTATCTAGGGAGATGGAATAGCTCAGCCCTGAAGGAAACCGCGTCTTCAGCTGTTCCATCAACTGTCTCACACCCTTCGCAGCATCTACGGCATTGGAACCAGGCAACTGATAAATCGCGAGAACTGCAGCGGGTTTTCCGTTAAACGTGCTAGTCATTGAGTACGTCTGTGCTCCGAGTTCTACTCGACCCACATCTCTGACTCGTACAAATGCGCCGTTCGGTTCAGCCCTGATTACGACGTTTCCGAACTGTTCTTCGGTAACTAACCGGCCCTGTGCGACAACGGTGTTGGTGTAGGGTTGCCCAGGCGGTATCGGCTCGCCACCAATTTGGCCCGCCGGATTAACAGTATTCTGCGCCATCAGCGCGCTTTCGATTTCAGGCGTCGTGATGTTTAGAGCCGCAAGCTTGTTCGGATTAACCCAGACTCTCAGCGCATATTGGCCTGCGCCAAAGACCGAAACGCTGGCAATACCAGGCACCCGAAGAAGCGGGTCATTCAAATTAATATAGGCGTAATTAGCCAGAAACTTGGAGTCAAACTGTCCGCTTGGTGATGCCAAAGAAATGACCATTAACGGTGCGGCAGTCGACTTCGCCACTGTGACTCCATAACTCCGCACACTGGAAGGCAATTGCGATTCAGCCTGCGACTCGCGCATCTGCGTGAGCACTTGATCAATGTTGGGATCGGTGTTGATATCGAAATCGACCGTCAACTTCATCGAACCGTTACTCGCGTTCAGCGAGTACATGTAGTTCATGTGGTCAACGCCACTCATCTGCTGCTCAATAGGTGTCGCGACGGCTTGTTCCACGGTAAGAGCATCCGCACCGACGTAAGTTGCGTTCACCGCAATTTCCGGGGGGACGATATTAGGATACTGGGCGACCGGCAGACTAAGAAAAGAAACGATCCCAACGATCACCATGATGATCGAGATCACGAGAGCGACAATCGGGCGACCGATAAAAAATCTCGACATTAACTTTTTCTATGATTCACCACCCGCGACCGAATTCTTGGAGGCGTTCTGGTCGCGCGTGGTTCCTTGTGATTCTTTAAAGGGTTTAGCGGCTACTGGCGTGCCTTGCCGCACCCTTTGAAATCCTTCGACAATGATTTTGTCCCCGAGCTTCACGCCTTCTTGAACCACCACCATTTCACCGTTTATAGGCCCAAGTGTTACGGCGCGGATTTCCGCTTTGCCGTCCGCATTTACCAGTGCCACTTGGTTGCCGCCCTGCAGTTCTGACACAGCCTGCCGCGGTATTAAAAGAGCACTCGGAATCTTGTCGACCTCAGCTCGCACGGTTACATATTGTCCCGGTCGCAACGTTAACTCTGGGTTCGGAAAACTCACCGCGATCTGGATCGTTCCTGTATTGGGATCGACCTGACGATTCACAAAGGCAAACTTCCCTTTATGCTTGTAAATGCTTCCGTCTGGTAAAATAAGTTGGGCTTTGTCAGGGCGCTTCTCTAAAGGTACCGTCATCGCCTCTTTCAAGCGGTCGGCGAATTCCCAATAGCTTTGTTCGCTGATGGGAAAGTAGGCCCAG
>JAFAXJ010000106.1 GCA_019241095.1 Verrucomicrobiota bacterium
GACGCCAAGCTGCGTGTCGAGATGCGCACTGAGATCAAGAAGCTGTATCAGCGTTTGGGGAAAACGACCATTTACGTCACTCACGACCAGGTGGAAGCGATGACGTTAGCTTCGCGGATTGCCGTCATGCATCAAGGAAAGCTGCAGCAGTTCGCCGAACCGCGCACGGTTTACGATCGGCCGGCGAACATGTTCGTTGCCGGTTTCATGGGTTCGCCACCCATGAATTTTATTGGCGCCCAAATCGCCGATTCGGGGAAAGTTGGCGTGGTTTTGGACCAAGGGGCCGGGCAAGCGGCGCACCTTCCTCTGCCTCCTGAGGTCGCATCTTCTGCAGGCGGCGGCCGTCGCGTGGTGCTGGGCATCAGGCCGGAAAACCTGACCCGTTATGATCGTCGGCTGACTGAGGGAAAGCCTTATCTTGGCACGATCAAGGCCCCGGTCGAGGTCGTGGAACCGACCGGCGCCGAAACGATCGTGATCGTGCGCATTGGCAATCGCGAAGTCATTGCACGTTTCGAGCCGGACGCGGCACCGTCGGTTGGCGAAAAGGTGACGCTCGTCGTCGATATGGCAAAGGCATGTCTGTTCGATCCCGAGACGGAGATGCTGATTTAGGGAACATTGGAGGTAGGATGAGATCCGCGGATTGGTCTTTAGGGTCAGCCCCTGACATATGACAACGTTATTAGTTGAATGAGCAGCTAGGATCACCAAGGCGCCGTCCCTTAGCAGTGGCTTGTCCATGACCGTATTCTAGCCAGAGTGGCGAGCAAATGTCGAAGACTCCCGCCAGTCATATCCAGGGCTGATCAGCCCCTCGCGAAGAACAACAATTGTGCCTCGAAATTAGCCCCTGACGAAGATAGACGAAACCTGCAACAAAAATCCTTCCAGCCAACGGGTTTCGAGGACATCGCCAGAATAAACGTTCTGCCAGCGTCGTCCGCCCCTCGTCGGTCAAAATGCCACGGTTTGTGTTGAGTATAATGCTGAGGTCAGGTTGAAAGACATCGGTCTCCGTCAGATAGACATTGATAGAGAGTTGTAAAGACACCAATTTTGTTCTCGTTCAAGGTATCGATCGAGAGAGGGGTTGCAAAGACGCGGTCTAGTCTCAGGCACGATACCACGATTCATCTGAGGCCGTTTCTTTTCTATGAGGGGTCGCAGTAAGCTGTCAGAACCTCGGGCAACCGGTGCTGATACATCTGCGAAAGTCCCGGCGCCAGGTTCTGTCGCACAACCAAGGTGGAAGTCTCGAAAGGCTGTGTTTTCACTGCTCGCGTTGTATCTCTCTGCCATCAGCACAAGGGAAATCCAAGCACGACCGAGTAAAGGGCTCCCTATAGGCGCATAGACGAACCCAGTACATCAGTATGCTTTCGAGCGGCACGTTGCGTCCATATCTTTGCGCAACCCGAGTGCCTAAAATCGGGATAGTTAAAGCAAGCAAAGAATCAGAAAGGCAGAATGTGTACGCTGTGAGCACGAAAAAAAGTCTAGAATCAGGAAGCGGCGCTGATCTGCCTGATTTTGCATTCCGGACTGGATTGGCTGTGGCCTAAGTCACATTTCTGACGCCCGGTCCTGAAACGTTTTGCTACAATTGCAATGGTATCATAGACGATCTGGACTTCACCGGACCGCTGAAACCTCTCAAATAAGTCTTTCATTTCCGAGGCAATTCTTTGGTAAGTTGGTCCAGTCCGAGGCAGGACAGTCCTAGAAAGGTGAGTGATAGTTTTGTGATCATCGTTCAAGCTAAATGTGCCAACTGATGCAGCTCGTGCATCTAGATCAACTATCTCAAGAGTTCGTTACGCTCAATGGCTGGGCACACCAAGCTGTCGGCTTGCGGATTTATCCGGTTGATTATGTCTATAGGGAATTTGCGTATTGCGTAGGAGTACGAATTGTACGAAAAATTGCTCACAAGCGGGGCGAACAGGGTTAGGGATTTATTCGGAATCTAGAAAAAGACAATCCAGATATTAGCGCCTAAAACTCCAAAGCTTTTAGAAATCTGTCAGCAAATGCCACGAGATTTAACTAATCCAATTCCTCAACCGATCTTTAAAGAGCCCGTGTTCAATGAGACTCTTGTAACGGCTGATCCGGCAGGATTTCAGCAACCTCACCCGTCGGACGACGAAGTTTATAAGCAAATCCAGGATTTGCTGGCTAAGGACGTTGTCGGTTTCGACAGATCGCGTATTGCTCCTGAGGAGATTTTTAAACTCGAGACGGCGCTTGGTTCCCGTGGACCTGATGTCGTGAGTCAGATTGAGAGAGCAGCCGGAATTGTTTTTCACGCGCTTGGTGACTCTGGAGCGTCAAATTCACGAAAGTACGCTACCGAAATGCAAGTAGCCGATCAGGTTACGATCGACGCCCACACGGCCGATCCCGCGGACCGCCCCGCATTTCTCTTTCATCTTGGGGATGTAGTCTATGATTTTGGTGAATCAATGTTCTATTACGATCAGTTTTACGACCCATTTCGTAATTACCCTGCGCCGATATTCGCGATTCCGGGAAATCACGATTCTTTTATAGTACCTGGCACTCCGGTCGGATCCGAACCGCTAACCATCTTCAGACGCAATTTTTGTTCCGAGAAGCCGGCGATCACTCCAGAGGCCGGATCCCTCCACCGGACCGCGATGACTCAGCCCGGTGTCTACTTCACCCTTGACGCGCCTTTCATGCGGGTGATCGCTTTGTTCAGCAATTCGCTTGAAGATCCGGGCGTCATCTCAAGTGAAGGAGGCAAGTGGCCGGCCGTACCGGACTTCCAGCTCGAGTACCTCGCAGCCCAACTCAAACGCATCAAAGACGAGCAATATAGGGGTGCAGTCCTGCTGGCCACTCATCATCCGGCGTTTACTTATTCGCCTTCGGATGTTTCCGGCGCTAGAGGAAACCATGGCTGCAGTTCTGCAATGCTGCGCCAGATCGATAAGATCTGCCTCGAGTCTGGCGTCTATCCGCACGCGTTCCTTTCTGGGCACGCCCACAACTATCAGCGTTACACCCGTGAGCTGAAATTTGATGCAAAGGAAATGGATGTTCCGTTTGTCGTTTGCGGTAACGGCGGTCACGCCGCAAATCCTCTGGTTCGATCCAGGCGAGGACAGCCATCGCTCGAACCCATGAACGGAAGTAGGGTAGATTACCTTGAGGTGAATCCAGCCGTCGAAACCAGCGGTTTGATTCTCGAAAAGTATGATGACAGAAACTACGGATATTTGCGGATTTCTGTGAATCAAGACAAGTTGCAAATCGGCTTCCACCAAGTGAGCAACCAGAGTATCCTTCAGTCACGCTATGACTTGGTCACGCTAGATTTAAAGAGTCACACCATGGTGGCCAATTAGGGTGCCGATTGGGGAGTAAATCAGTTCGAGCCTGCGATTTGCAGAATGAACAATCGAATCAATCGACGGTGCTTTGCTTTAGCACGATCACTCGCGGTTCTCCATTCCCAGAGATCGAGCGTTTTGCCATAG
>JAFAXJ010000153.1 GCA_019241095.1 Verrucomicrobiota bacterium
TGAGAGGCGAGACCTCTGATAAGGTAGGCTTCGTTTACTATCCCCAATCGAATCGAGGCATGTGGTTTTTGCATGTCGGTCAAAAGACCGATGTTGGTTTGCTTGGAACAACAAGCTTGAAAAACCTTGCTGAGATTAGTGCGGAATACAAAACCGGCCGCACTTAAGCAGGATGATTATAAAAGAGGGTTGGCAGCAACCGACCGATGACGATAGTCCTCTGCTGGTACTCACTGAGATCCGCGTTCCGAGAAGATCTTAGATCCAACCCGAATGTGGGACATGCAATTGTGGCCGGGTGGATCTGTTTCGTCACACTCTCGTTATTGCCGGGGAAGTGCTGACGCTAACGAAAAATCGGCGCCAGCGGGCTGGTTGGAGAGGCATCGAACCGCTGGTTAGGCAGTCCGGCTTCAAACGCTTCGCGCCCTGCTTCAACGGACGCTCGAAACGCGGCAGCCATTCTTACCGGGTCCTGCGCAATCGCAATCGCGGTGTTGACCAGAACGGCATCCGCCCCAATCTCCAAGGCTTCAGCGGCGTGGCTCGGCGCGCCTAGTCCTGCGTCGACAATGACCGGAATAAAGCTCTGATCGATGATGATTTTCAGCTGATCTCTCGTCGTCAATCCACGATTGCTTCCAATGGGTGCACCAAGGGGCATCACGGTTGCCGTTCCTACTTCCTCGAGTCGCTTTGCCAGCACCGGGTCAGCATTGATGTATGGCAACACGGTGAATCCATCCTGCACTAGTATTTCTGCTGCTTTCAAGGTCTCGATCGGATCAGGCAGTAGGTGATGCGGGTCGGGGTGAATCTCCAATTTGATCCATTTTGGTAACCCCGCAGAAGCGGCTAGCCGGGCAAGACGGACTGCTTCCGCCGCATTCATGGCGCCACTGGTATTCGGCAAAATCAGGAACCGGTCTGGATCAATGAAATCGAGAATGTTGGCACACGGATCGTGATTGCCGGAGAGATCGGCTCTTCGGAGCGCGACAGTAACAATCTCGGTTCCACTCGCGATTAGGGCGTCGCGCATTACCGGATTGCTAGCGAATTTGCCGGTTCCTACCAGTAATCGTGAATCAAATTCCCGGTCTGCGATTCTTAATCTCTCGCTCGGTCTATACATCGAAGTCGTTTCACAATTAATGACTCTCCTCTTGAACAGCAAGTGATCGCTTTTAAATTCTTGATGTGCGCCAATCTGGAGCTGATATACCGAACCTGGCAGGCCAGCTATTAGTCGCGCATCCTTCGCTTCGCGAACCGAATTTTCGTCGGACAATCCTTTTCATTTCAGCTCACGACCAAATAGAGGGAGCTCATGGTTTAGTGATCAACCGTCCAGCGAACAAAAGGCTGGGTGACATCTTGCCTGAGCAAGCTCTGGAAGCACTTGGAAGTGTTCCAGTCTATCTAGGTGGCCCGGTCGGCACGCATGAGTTGACAATCGCATCTTTTGACTGGGTGACGGGCGAAACGAAGCTGGCATTCAGCTCACACCTTTCACTTGAGCAAGCGCGAGATATGGCTGCTGAACAGGTCGCCAGCCTGCGAGCGTTCATCGGCTATGCAGGCTGGACGGGAGGACAGCTCGAAGCTGAGCTTAAGCAGAGTGCCTGGATTGTTCATCCCGCCACCGAAACGGTACTCAACGAGCATTCGGATCAGGTATGGCTGAGTTTAATGAAACGGCTTGGGCCCGCTTATCACCTTTTAGGGTTGGCGCCGGACGATCCCTCTTTGAATTAAAAGAAGCGAGGTGAAACCGTAGAACGATGGTTGGGGACTGGCGATCATGGCCCGGACACCCGGTAGCTACTTGGTTTTGGTCCAAGAATGAAGGTTCGCCCAGGAACGGGTTTTAACATGAAAATTGGGGTGCCCAGAGAAATCAAGGAACAGGAAAATAGGGTGGCAGTGCTGCCTTCTGCTGCCTATCTGCTGGTCAAACAAGGGCACGAGGTTTTGGTCGGACAGGGGGCAGGAACCGAGTCTGGCTTTCAGGACGACGAATATCGGCGCGCCGGCGCAACAATGGTTTACCGGCATGAAGAAATCTTTGAACGGGCAGACCTGATCGTCAAAGTGAAGGAACCGCTCCCCTCAGAGTATGCTCTTTTTCGGCCTGATCAGATCATTTTCACCTATCTGCATCTGGCAGCTAACCGCCCCCTTACTCTAGCTTTGGTAAAATCGGGAGTAACTGCGATCGCTTACGAGACAGTCGAGGTAAATCGTAGATTGCCGCTCCTGGAACCGATGAGCGAGATCGCCGGGCGCATGTCGATCATTGTTGGCGGGTATTTTCTAGCGAAACATAGCGGCGGGACGGGTGTTCTGCTCGGGGGTGTTCCTGGCGTCCTGCCAGGGAACGTGGTCGTAATCGGAGGAGGTAGTTCCGGAATCAACGCTGCGCGAATGGCGGCCGGTCTGGGCGCAGATGTAACGATACTCGAGGTAGATATTGAACGGATGCGGTTCCTTGATATCACGATGCATACCGCCCATACCCTGTATTCTAACCAAGCGCATATCCTTGAGATTCTGCCTCGCATTGATTTGTTAGTTGCGGCGGTGCTCGTGCCTGGCGCTCGAGCGCCGAGGCTAATAACGCGTGACATGCTTAAACTCATGAAGCCGGGCAGTGTTTTGGTCGATATCGCAATTGATCAGGGAGGCTGCTGCGAAACATCACGCCCCACAACCCATCGTGATCCGATTTTTATCGAGGAAGGGATCATCCATTACTGCGTTGCGAACATGCCTGGAGCCTACGCGCGTACAGCAACCCAAGCTTTAACAAATGTTACGACTCCATTCATCGAATTGCTGGCAAATGAGGGTTTAACAGGAGCACTGAAAAAGAATCCTGCGATCGCGAGTGGAATCAATGTGATGGGTGGGTCAATACGGAATAAAGCTGTAGCCGAAGCGCATGGACTCGAGTATGCAGCTATAGGTCTGTAAGGAAAACGAAGCAGGGAGCCGGGGGAAAGGGAGGAGGAAAGGAACCGGACACGTCCTGAAGGGACTTAAGAATCCTAGCCCGGCGGTTCACTGCTGAGTTTAAATCATGAGAGGGGCGCTTTCGTGTCCAACTTTACGATGCGAGCGGTTCTGATGTTGGGATTAGTCAGAATGCTTTCAATGATGGAGCTATCAGGCACCGAGTCCAGGTTTAGAACGGTGAGAACGCCCCCAATATCATCCCGGCTTAGAAACATATTGGCGATGTTAACGGCGTGTTCGCCAAGAATAGTGCCAATCTGACCAACTATGCCGGGTACATCATTGTTCTCCAACAGCAACAAAACTCCTGAAGGAAGCGCTTCTACATGCCGGCCATTTATCCGAACTATTCTCGACGACGAACCGATAAACGTTCCAGCTACCGATGCTTTTTCTCCTTCACCGCT
>JAFAXJ010000165.1 GCA_019241095.1 Verrucomicrobiota bacterium
TCCGCCCGCTCCCCCTTGTTGGCCGGGTCCGCCGTTCCCGCCGTTGCCGCCGTCGACAACTATCGATATGCCTCCAAGCAGCGTTGCCGCCTGGAGCGAGAACATACCGCCAGGGCCTCCGGGTCCGCCCGTAATGCCAGGGCCACCTTGTCCGCCCTGTTGGCCATCAGCGCCGGGATCTGATCCTGCGAGCCAATTGCCGTTGTTGCCATTTTGTCCGTTTGCGCCCGCCGGTGCCGGTGGTTGTGGTGGTCCGGCAATACCGGTTGACCCGGAAAGATTTATGAGTCCGCCCATCATTTTATGTACCTCGTTTGATGCTGGTTAGATGCTGACGTTTTATGTCTAGTCAGAGTTATTGGAACTTTATGGGTACTGTTCGCGGTGGGGGCTCAGGAAAAACCGAACCGCCGCCGCCCACTCCGCCGCCCTGTGAATTGCCAGAGGGTGCGCCGAAGGCGAGGCACTTGATGTTCAAGCTTCCCTGCGCCGCGACTGTTCCATCAACATAGAAGTTCTGTGCGTTGACGACCGTAATTGGCCCGGCGAAAACAATCGTCGCTCCCGACTCCACTGTGAAATCGACAGGAAGGTCGATAGTTGTTGCGTGTGAAGCGCCTGATGAAGTCAAAAAGGAGTTGACCGCTGCGCTCAGTTCCGTGGCGGTTAGGTTAGGGTTGGTGGTCGTTAACTTTCGTGCTACGGCGAGGTCATGCACATTTGTTAATTCGGCCACCGTTTTAAGCTGTTGGAAACGGCCAAGTGGGTCGTTCGAGGCGACAGGAAACCGCACTGTCTGACCTGACTTGATCACGACGGAATTGTCATTACTCATTAGTTTTTCTCTCTATTCAGTTAACAATTATCATTTTATGAAGTTGTTGTTTTTGCCGAGTTAGCAGCGAACAAAAAGAGGAAATGTTCAGGCCATTTCAATCTTCATTTTCCGCGCTTTGATTTATGAGCCGAAATGGGATGGCTTTCATTGCCTAATCTTTAGAAATGATGCGTGTACTTGCGATCACGCACCGGCAAAGATCTCACCTCGCGATTTCCTGAAATTTTTCTGCAATCTCGGATTCGATAACAGAGCTTTGTTCTCGATGGCGAGTTAGCAATTCCCACCAGCTCGGGTTTTTTTGACGCGCTCGTCACCCGCTTGCGTGTAGGCCCTAAACGCTTGGTACATTTACGTCGCAGAACCTCCCACGATCTTTATTGCTGACGAGATGCTTGGCGACGTTGAGGATAACCTGATCGAGACCGGTACTAAGAAATGAAAGGCCCCGAGGTTCACAAGGATTCTAGCGTGGCAGGGCCTTCCTCTCCATATTTCGCTCATGGCTCCTTCTTTCGGAATAATCGGCGGCGGCTGGCGCAGTCTATTCTATTTGCGAATTGCTCGGGACCTTCCAGAACGGTTCCCTATTGCTGGCGTCGTAGTTCGCAGTGCAGAAAATCAAATACGCATTCGTAACGAATGGTCTGTTCCGGTTTTTTCGACTGCGGAGGAGTTGCTACTGGAAGGTGGCCCGGACTTCGTTGTTACTTCTGTTCCTGCCGCAACGAATCTTCAATTACTGGAGTTTTTTTCAGAGCGCGGGATACCAGTGCTCTCCGAAACGCCAATTGGTAAGGACCTTTCTCAGCTTCATCGGGTTACGGAACTGGTACATACAGGAGCGCGAATTCAGGTAGCCGAACAATATCTTTTTCAACCGCTTCATGCGGCTCGGTTACAGATTGTGCGCAGTGGCCGTTTAGGAACGGTTTACGAGGCAGACATTTCGGTTGCACACGGGTATCACGGGGTCAGCTTGCTCCGCCATTTCCTTCAAGTTGGGTTTCGCTTGCCGCGGGTCAGCGCGCGCCGTTTCGCATCGAAAATCGTTGACGGTCCAGATCGAACCGGTGCGCCAGCCGAGGAAAAAATTGTCGAGTCGATAAGAACGATTGCTCAATTTGATTTTGACGATCGGTTCGGAATTTTGGATTTTTCTGAGGACCAATACTTTTCCTGGATCCGTTCTCCTCGCCTTCTCGTAAGGGGAGAACGAGGGGAAATTAATCAAAGTACCTTCCGGCTGCTTAAAAAATTCAACCAACTATTTCAATTTGATCTGCTGCGGCGCGACACCGGGCAAGCAGGTAATCTGGAAGGTTATGCTCACCAGGCAATCTTCGGAGCCGGGGAGATCCTTTACCAGAATCCATTTCCTGGAATGCGATGGAGCGACGACGAAATCGCCGTGGCGACTTCGCTCTCGAAGATGAGAAATTATCTCGCTGCAGGCGAGCCGTTCTATAGCGCCGCTGAGGGTTGTCAGGACCGTTATCTTGATCAGCTAATTTCCGAGTCGGTTTCGCTGGGTCGGGAAGTAATCGGTGAGCGGCAACCTTGGATGTAGCCGTTTTGCGAGCCGTTCCGGTCTGACAAGCCGGCCTCTGCTTCTTATTTGATTGCCGCGTTCGTCGTCAGCATCGATAAGCATGATTGGCGTTTACGGCTCGGCGGCATCTCGACAGCCAACGCTGATTATCCGCTGTGCCTGGGCAGAACTCTACTACTGCCATCATCGTCAAAAAGGTCGTAGTCACGCCGATGCTCCCGTCGCCTGCTCAACGCTGGCTCAAAATCATCTATCACGTGTGGATCGACCGCAAAGCCTACGAGCCTCTCCCGCACAACCAGAACCAGCTCAAACATGGTTCCCGGTATTACAACCTAATCCCACTGAGCCAAAATAACCTTCAAAAAACCTTGAACCCATAGAACGTCTGAACCCGCTTTATCCGCTCAGCGAAGCCGCAGAGCTTCAGTTCTCGTCCTCTGAATCGGCTTCATTTTTCACAATGGATTCGGCGATGCTGATGAGCTTTTCTTGCTGTTCACGGTAACTGCTTGATCCGAGTTTGTCCTCTCTTTGAGCTTGCATGTACAACTCGTCGGCCTGCATTGAGATGCGGCCGAGAGCGCCTAAGCGCCTGCTATCCTGATCGGGACGAGCGGTATCTAACGTTTTCACTAAATTCCAAACTCTTTGACCCGCCGGGGTTGCTTGATACATCGCTACACGGTTGAACTGACCAGCCTGCAAAGTAATATGGTTGTACTCAGACTGGAAAAGATCGCGTAAATCGGTTGCAAAAAGGTCATCAAGATTATTCGGAGGGAGACCCAGCAGCAGTTCCTCAGTTTTAATAACGGATGCAGTTACATAATGCTGTTTTCCGACGTAGCGAGGTTTTGCAAAGGGGCTTACCAAAGTCAGCGGCGTCCGATGTGGATGAATGTGATCATTGGTCGACTGTGCATCGTCATAGGTAATAAAGATCGCAGCGCCAGTATCATCCTTTGGATCATAGTAGACCTGGCTGTTCATAATGTGCTGCACGACCATCCCCAGGGCAACGTCACCATCTTCTACCTGCTGTGCTGCCGTCGGCGAGAGTATATTGGTTGCGACTGTTCCGCCCGTATGATCGTTCGGCAGGTAAATATACAAAAGTCGAGGGACGGTATTATTCCTTATCATCCGATCAAAGTCTCGGATGAATTCCAGCGCCCGACGTTGATCTGAAATATTAAAGTTGTATCCCGGATAGTTTA
>JAFAXJ010000345.1 GCA_019241095.1 Verrucomicrobiota bacterium
CTCTGGCCGATAACTTGGTGGCTCTGCCCCCAAACCCCCGGTTCGGGGGGAACAGTAAGCTAGCCAAACACCACGCAGAAAGTAGAAACATCACGTCCAGCCTTGCCACCTTTTTGCAGAACTTGACGCACACAACTCGGGGCGCTCGCGAAGTTCGCCGTTAAAGAGACGTTAGGTCACGGTCTAGTGGCTCTCCTTGCGACACTATCGGCTGCTGCAAGCACCCTTCTTATGGTGCATTTCCTCCGTGCCTTAACGCGACAAAAGCAAGCCTTACGGAAGGGTGCGCTCCAGCGAGCGTTTTGTGGGTTTGGCTGGGAACTGCCTTGGCCACAGTTATCGTTCCCTGGCTACTCCATTTTTTACGGTTTTAGCGGGACATCTTTCGGATGTATTTTCCTTCGAAGGGCTTAGCTCGGCGCTCTGGCCGAATCTACTGGGAGGGTTACTCGCTTTGGGACTGGGGCGCTGGAAGCGGTTTGTTCCCGCAGTTCCGCCGGGCGACTTGATTGTTGCTGGCGAGAGAATCGCTCGCGCATCTGCCGTATCGGGCATGGCAGTGGAACGTGCAGATGGCTTGCTCCGACGTTGGCCTGTTGCTCGCATATCATTGTTGTTAGCAGCACTCATTTTGGCTGCACTCGCCTCTGGACATTGGGTCAAGTGACCGCCGGCTTTGCATAAGAACTAGATGCTAGACTTCGAATATGCGACTTCAAGGTGGGATGGGAAACACCAGGTCAGAACTGTCATGCAGTGCGGTGAGCCAGCTTCGCCCAGCTGCCTCACCGGAAGAATTCATATCTTTAGTTGTTTCCGTTCTTTTCATTGTTTCTTGCTTTATCACAGAAAGCAAAGCGCAATGGACGACTCTTGCCGACGCTGAACGACAGCTAGCACGCGCGGAAAAAATGAAGTCAGACATTCCGCAAAAGACGGCGGAATTTCTTTCAGCGGCCAGAACTGCGGTCAAAGAAGCTGCAGAGAGCTCCGTCGATGACCCTGCAGGGTTGCCGGTGCAGATCTATGATCGTGCTGCGGCGGATTTAGCTGCCGAAATTCCAGAACTAGCTCGACTTATAGGAAATCCCGGTCTCGATGGCTCCATAGAGATTCAAAATCGTCGCACGGGTGAAACTTACAAACTTACTCAGGCATCGCCCGCGGCGGATGAATTTCCCTGGTCCTATTTTCAAAAGATCCTCGTTGCTAGCAGGCTACGTGCTAGAAGAGGCGAGGAAGCCATTATCGTTCCTGGCCTCGGAGGGTCAGTAGTGGGGGTTCGTCGAAGTGTTCCGCCCGGGTTGCAGCCGCCAAGGCTTGAGCCCGCCCGTGGTTTCCGCATTGCCGTCACTTCGGTCGTCGACTTTGAACAACGGGATAACTCCGCTCCAATCGAAGCTCGCCTTCATCTGATCAATCCTCGAAGGCGCAATACAGTTCTGATTGATGGTAAGCGCTTCCCTTTGGCGGCGGATTTCTCGGCGCCCCTCGTATCCTTTGGCCGCTTGAACGAGCTATGGCTTGGATTTATAAACATGATACGCGGAGAGAACATGCGGGGCACTCCAGGCCTCCTGTTTTCAGAACCTTACGATCCCGACCGTATCCCCGTTATTTTCGTTCACGGACTTCTTTCTTCTCCTTTCATCTGGCGGCGAACGGCTCTAGCACTTTTGCGCGATCCCGAGATTCGGCGGCGATATCAGTTCTGGTCCTTTTCTTATGCGACCGGCAATCCTATTTCGTATTCCGCTTTGAAGCTGAGAGAGGACTTGGAATTTGCACAGGAGCGTTATGGTTTGCGGAGCGGGGTTGTTCTGGTAGGCCACAGCATGGGCGGGTTGCTATCTCGGATGCAGGTCACCAACTCCGGAAGGACCATCTGGGATGGGGTGTTCGGCCGAAGAGCTCAGGACCTCTACTCAGAAATTCCCAACAATTCCCGGGTCAAACGTGCTTTGATTTTTCAAGCGAATCCAAGAGTCACAAGAGTTGTCTTTATTGCCACCCCACAGCGCGGGAGCCGCCTAGCTGACGGGGGGATTGGCGGAATCGCTATCCGACTTATTCGGCTTCCTTTTCAGTTACTGGAGGAGATTCCGGAAGCAATCGTGGATGCAATGCAACAGAAAAGCCGCCGCTGGAGTGTTCCGACCAGCGTTAATGGCCTTTCTCCGAATTCGCCCCTTCTGCTTGCGCTGAATCGCCTTCCGATTGAGACGCCGCATCACTCCATTATCGGAGATCGAGGGCGTGGCAATACCCCATACAGTTCCGACGGAGTGGTCGGATACTGGAGTTCGCATATTGACTCGGCCCAGTCAGAGAAGATTGTCCCTGCCGGCCATGAAGCAATGGCTAATCCGTTGGCGGTAGAGGAGCTTCACCGAATTCTGCTGTTGAATCTTAGCAGCGGGAAGAGTCGGGAAAGGGAGAGCAGCGCTCGAACCCATTTTTCCTTCAGATCCTAGGTATCAGCGCGATGAGGCGCAGCATCGCAAACAGCTAATATTTTTCCGGGACGAATCGGTACGGGTAATTCGGTTCCTCGTACCCTTTCGACTTCTGCCTGGGAGGCAGAAGTGCCTTTTCTTGAGGGATTGGCTTGTAGGGAATGCTGCTTAGCAAATCCGCAATACAGTTTAATCGAGCGCGCCGTTTATCGTCCGCTTTGATTACGTGCCAGGGTGATTCCGGAGTGTCCGTTGCGGCAAACATTGCGTCTCTCGCACGCGAATAGTCGTACCAGCGCCGGTGAGATTCCAGATCCATCGGGCTAAGTTTCCAAAGCTTCCGCGGGTCGGTCATCCGCTCTGAGAACCTGCGCGTCTGTTCATCGGCACTTATTTCAAACCAATATTTAATCAGAACAATTCCAGCATTGATGATATCCCGTTCCCAAGCCGGACAGACTTTCAGAAAGCGTTCGTATTCCTCGTCGGTGCAAAATCCCATGACCCTTTCGACGCCGGTCCGGTTGTACCAGCTGCGGTCAAAAATCACTATCTCGCCTGCGGCCGGGAGGTGTTCAAAGTAGCGTTGAAAATAGATTTGTGAGCGCTCGCGCTCGGAGGGGGCAGGCAGGGCAACCACCCGAAATACTCGAGGGCTCACCCGCTCAGTAATGCGTTTGATGGCGCCGCCTTTTCCAGCCGCATCTCTGCCTTCGAAGAGGACGACGATTCTGGCCCCGGTATGTTTGATCCAAAACTGCAATTTGACCAGCTCGCCATCTAGCTTGGCGATTTCCTTTTCGTATTCCTTCCGCTTTATACTCGATTTGCCATTCGGCGTGACTTTAACGATTTCGTTCTCGCCCATAAATAGTTGGGATTGGTAGCGCGAGGACTAATTTGCCAAGGACCAACAGACAGATGCAATCATTATCCTTGTTCGGGAGACTAACCACAGCTAAGTGTCGACCATGAATCGTTCAAGCCGCGGCTGGCTAATTGCCAGCGGTATACTTTCCATTTTTGTTGGCCTTCTTGCTTTGGGTTCGCCACTGCTCTTCTCCCTGATGCTCGTCCAGTTTCTGGGTATTTTTGCTTTGGTAAGCGGAGTCATCTCACTGGTTGTAGCGATTTTCGGAAAAGGGGTAGTGTCTCGCGGACTTAGTGCGTTTTTCGCAGTTATCCGTATCGCAGCTGGAGTGATCCTGCTTTACTGCATCCCTTCCGGACTAAATCTTATCACGCTGATCTTCGCCGCTTATCTGATGGTCGAAGGAATCTTTTCCATCTTTGGGGCGTTTAGGATTCGGCAGCACAGAGGATGGATATTTATGTTGATCAACGGCATCATCACTCTCGCGTTCGGCGTGATGGTATATGTTCACTGGCCCACAGGCGCAGCCTGGATACTGGGGTTTTTTCTTGGGCTAAGCCTGCTTTTTCATGGCCTGTGGCAATTAATGATCGCTCTTTCCGCGCCGCCCCCGTCTGCGTCGGCCATCGCGTGACTACAGCAGGCGTGCCATCGGCTCAATAGGTCGTATGAGTGGCATGCGACTCCTGAGACCAATGTAGCTCATCTGGTAAACAGACCGATCACGA
>JAFAXJ010000554.1 GCA_019241095.1 Verrucomicrobiota bacterium
ATCGAGAAAGCGGCCAACTATATAGAAGCCGAATACGAGAAAAAAGGCGGGGACACGAAAGCGTTTCGCGGACCGAAATATCAGGCACTAAATGAATCGCGGCGGCGTGAAGTTTTCGCAACGATCCTACCATGGCTGCGTGGACAGGTCAGCCAGCAAAAACGTTTTATCGGCACCATACAGGATGACGAAAGAATTTTGCGCTTTGTCAACTCGCGCGACGCAGCTCGTCTTGCAGGACTTGGCACGAGTTGCCCAGACCATTTCTTGCGCACCAAGATTAAACCTCTTTTTGTGGATTGGAATCCCCAGGCCGAGGATGTTGGCGCGCTCAAGGCGAAACTCCAAATCGGGCTTGAGCAGTATCGAAAGGATTACGCAGACTACTACAATCGTTGTAAGCGGCCGAATTCGCCTGCGATGCGCGACCCTAATCCGACGGTAATCCTGATCCCAGGCTTAGGCATGATAGCATGGGGTAAAGACAAATCGGAGTCTCGAGTCACTGCTGAATTTTACAATTGCGCAGTCGAGGTGATGCGGGGTTCTGAGGCAGTCGACGAGTACATCGCTTTGCCCCAACAAGAAGCCTTCGACATTGAGTACTGGCTTTTAGAGGAAGCGAAACTCCAGCGGATGCCTGCGGAAAAGGAATTGGCGCGGCAGATCGTCGCTGTCATCGGCGCCGGATCGGGAATTGGCAAAGAGGTCGCACACCGGATTGTGAAGGAGGGCGCGCACGTCGTTTGCGTGGACCTGAACAAAGAGGCCGCTGCGGCGACCGCGAACGAGATCACCGAAAAGTACGGCGTAGGAATTGGCGTCTCGGGGACGGGACTTTCGAACTGCGGGCCGGCGATCGGTCTGAGCGGAAATATCACGGACCGGGCCAGTGTGCGGGCGATGCTGAGCGACGCGGTATTGGCCTATGGCGGGTTTGATTCAATTGCCGTCACGGCCGGGATTTTTGTCGCGCCGGACACAACGGGTCACATTCCCGATGAGAAATGGGCTCTTACGTTTGCGATTAACGTGACTGGTTCGTACATCGTGGCGGACGAAGCATTCAAAACTTGGCAGGAGCAAGACCTACCGGGTAATCTTGTGCTAACCACCAGCGCTAACGCGGTTGTGGCAAAAAAAGGGAGCGTTGCTTATGATACGTCCAAGGCGGCCGCGAATCATCTCACACGCGAGCTGGCCATTGAATTGGCGCCATTGGTGCGCGTCAACGCGGTCGCTCCCGCGACGGTTGTCCAAGGCAGCGCAATGTTTCCGCGCGACCGAGTGATCGCGTCATTAGCTAAGTATAAGCTAGCCTACACCGCGGATGAACCCACCGAATCGCTCACGCAAAAATTGGCGCAATTTTATGCAGACAGAACTCTGACCCGTTCTCCTATCACACCCGGCGATCAGGCGGAGGCGTTTTACATCCTGCTGACCAAACGTTTGAGTAAGACAACAGGGCAGGTGATTACAGTTGACGGAGGCCTTCATGAGGCCTTCCTGAGGTGAAGACTACCCATTTAATTCCGCGGTTCGTTGACCAGGTGCTTCTGGTGAATCTGAGTGTGGTCCGGACTTTGGAAAAACGTCAGCCACAGAGCCAGAATTCTCAACGTCACTTGCTGCTCGTTAACGATAGAAGTTCTCATTATGACTGATTCAGAAACTCAGAAAGTCCATACAGCGCTCGATAACTTCCGAATTGAAACGCCAAGTTGGGGATTTGCGGACACTGGTACCCGCTTTGGGAAGTTTCTTCAGGATGGTGCGGCGATCGATATCAACGACAAGTTGGCCGATGCGGGCCAAGTCCAGGCATTTACCGGATTTTGTCCTTCGGTGGCCCTTCACGTTCTTTGGGATTTTCCTGAAGACAAGACGCCGGGCGACATCGTAAAGCTTGCGCGGAAGCACGGGTTACGAGTCGGGGCCATTAACCCGAACCTATTTCAAGACCAATTGTACAAGTATGGTTCGCTTTGCGACCGCGACCAAGCGGTGCGCGAGGCAGCAGTAAAGCACTTACTGGAAAGCGCCGCGTTATCCAAGCAGACAGGAAGTCAGATAATCGCAATCTGGCTAGCGGATGGCTCAAACTATCCCGGCCAAGCTAACATTCGCTGGCGTAAACACGCCCTGGTCGAAACGTTGCGAACGGTGCACGAGGCATTAAGTGCTGAGCAGATGATGTTGCTGGAGTACAAGCCGTTCGAACCGGCATTCTACCACACCGACCTGGCGGATTGGGGAATGTCTTACGTGGTGGCCAAAGAGGTTGGTCCTAAAGCTCGCGTGTTGGTCGACACCGGCCACCATTATCTCTCCCAGAACGTTGAGCAGATCGTCGCGTGGCTGTTAGACACTGGGATGCTCGGCGGCTTCCACTTTAACGACCGCCGCTATGCCGACGACGACCTCACTTTCGGGTCGATTGATCCTTATCAGGCGTTCCGAATCTTTCACGAGATCGTGTTCTTCGGCTGGGAAACCGGTCAAGAACAGCAAATTCCTTATATGATCGATCAATCGCATATCGATAAACCAAAAATTGAGGCGATGATTCAGACGGCCATAAGCGCCCAGGAGTTGTATGCGAAGGCGGCTGTGGTCGATCATGAAAAGCTGGTGCGGCACCAGGAACGCAACGAGCAGATTGATGCCGAGGAATGCCTCCGGAAGGCGTTTTTCTCTGATATCCGTCCGCTGATCCTCGAATGGCGAAAGCGGCATCGACTCCCACCGGATCCCTTAGCGGCATTTCGGGAGAGCAACTACGAGATCCGGGTGGCGAAGGAAAGGAAAGCGCGTCGGGCAGAGCTGGGGTTGACCGGATCAGGATCGTATGCTTAACGAGCACGGCCTCAGGG
>JAFAXJ010000064.1 GCA_019241095.1 Verrucomicrobiota bacterium
ACCGGCCATTTATAGCCCGCCAGTCGAGAAAAAACAGCTCCCGGATGCCAATCGGATTATTTCCAAAGTTCTCGAAATTTGCTAATCCCCTCTCCTATGCCAATCACGATCGAGATGCCGAAACTGAGCGACACGATGACGGAAGGAACGCTTTTGAAGTGGCTCAAAAAGGTTGGTGACAAAATTGAAATTGGCGACGTGCTGGCCGAGGTCGAAACTGACAAGGCGACGATGGAGATGGAAGCCTTTGATCAAGGCACCCTAGGCCAAGTGTATGTCGAGGCTGGACAAAAGGTCGAGATTGGACAGAAACTAGCTATTTTACTCGAACCTGGAGAGGAAAGCGGAGAGCAACACGAACCAAAGTCGGGAGCTGCGGCTGCGGCGCCACAGGCTCTTTCAAGCAACAAAGCTACCGACGAGGGTCCACCTCCTGCTTCGAATGCTGAAAAAATCTCTAAAAAAGAAGAATCGGGCCAAGGCGAACGACTAAAGGCTTCGCCTCTTGCCAGGAAGATGGCGGCAGAGCTAAAAATAGATCTTGCGGGCATTTCAGGGAGCGGTCCTGGAGGAAGAATTGTTCGAGCAGACGTGCTTGCTGCTTCCAACAAGCAGACCTCAAAACCTCTTTCCACAGAAGGCGATCAGCAGAAAAAAACAGCCGCCGTACCTTCGGGAGCGCTCCCGCCGCCCCCGCAATCAGGTCCTCCACCCGCGCAATCAACTCCTTCATCGGACCGTACTCCCTCCCCACCCTCGCCTGTTCCGGATCAACCTGTTTCGGTCCTTAAAGAGGCCGGCTCGAGCCGTATCCCGTTGTCCGGGATGCGAAAAACGATTGCCTCGCGTTTACTTCAGGCCAAGACAACGATTCCGCATTTTTACCTTCAGGCCGAGATCAACGCCGAACCGCTCACCTCCTTTCGGCAACAGATCAATCCGCAATTAGACGCTGCGGGTCTCGGGAAAATCACCGTTAACGACTTTGTCCTAAAGGCCACCGCGATCGCTGCAACTCGGGTTCCCCAGGCTAATGCCTCCTTCGATGGCGATGCCATACTTCAGTACGGGAGCGTACAGCTCGCGTGCGCTGTCGCGATTGACGAAGGCCTGGTTACGCCGGTAATTCGGGATGCGCAGAACAAAAGCTTAGGCCAAATCAGCAACCTTATAAAGGATTTGGCAGCTCGTGCCAGGTCGAAAAAACTGAAACCTGAAGAGTACCAGGGCGGAACCATCACTGTTTCTAATTTAGGCGGCTACGGTGTTGAACAGTTTTTCGCTATCCTAAACCCGCCTCAGTCAGTTATCGTGTCGGTGGGTGCTATTGTAAGGAAACCTATTGTTAACGACGATAATAGCATTGTGCCAGGTCAACGTATAAATATTGGACTGAGCTGTGATCACCGAGTGGTAGATGGAGCTATCGGGGCACAATTTCTTTCTGAACTGAAAAAGCTTCTTGAAAACCCTGCTGCACTTCTCCTGTAAATTTCACGATTATGGCACACGACCTTGTAGTAGTGGGCGGCGGTCCTGCTGGATATGTAGGCGCAATACGTGCCGCGCAGTTAGGTAAGAAAGTAGCCTGCGTTGAAAAGGAGAGGGCAGGGGGAACGTGCCTGAACTGGGGTTGTATTCCGACGAAATCTCTTCTGCGAAATGCTGAAATTTACGAACTTCTTAACAAAAGGGCCGCGGACTTCGGATTCAAATTTGATAACTTATCCTACGACTGGCCAAAGGTCATTTCTCGAAGCCGTAAAATAGCGGACCGCCTAGCCGGTGGAGTAGAGTTCCTGTTTAAAAAACATAATATTGATTACGTTCGCGGAGAAGCCTCTCTACCTTCAGCAGGGCAGGTTAGTGTTAAAGGAACGGATGGCCGACAGCAAATGTTAGAGACCATAAAGATACTCGTTGCGACTGGAGCAGTTTCTCGTGAATTGCCTGGGCTTCCTACAAATGGCAAGACTGTTGTTACAAGCCATGATGCAATGATTATAAATCCTCAGCCGAAGCGTCTCATTATAATCGGTGCAGGAGCAATTGGCGTAGAGTTTGCTTATTTCTTTAATGCGTTTGGCACACAGGTAACAATCGTTGAGATGTTACCTAACCTGTTACCTATCGAAGATATTGATGTGAGCACAACGTTAGAAAGGTCGTTTGTTAAACAGGGAATCCAGATCTTAACTAACACTAAAGTTGTTAAGGCGATCGCTCACGATCATGGGGTCGAAATACAAGTAGAAGGCAAGAAGCAAGAGAGACTTGAAGCTGATTGCGCTTTAGTCGCAATCGGTGTAGCTCCGCTAGTTCCATCTGGAGTATCGTTGAAATTAGATAACAATGGTTTTATCGCGGCAGATAACAGGTATCAAACGAATATCGAAAACATTTTTGCTGCTGGCGATGTGATCGGGCCGCCGTGGCTTGCTCACGTTGCGAGCTGGGAAGCATTACAAGCAGTCGAAGGAATGTTTACTGACCACACCCCCAAAAGGATCAAGAGCTATCCTGGGTGCACCTATTGTCAACCTCAAGTCGCTAGTGTGGGTTTGACCGAAAGAGCCGCCAAGGAGAAAGGTCTCCTATTCAAGGTGGGCAAGTTTCCTTTCTCAGCCAACGGTAAAGCGTTGGCCGTTGGGGAATCTGAAGGTTTCGTTAAGCTCATAATAGAGGAGAAATATGGCGAAATCCTAGGGGCCCATATAATCGGCCCTGAAGCCACTGAACTGATCGCTGAATTAGGGCTGGCAATCCATCTGGAGTCTACTTACGAAGAGATTGAGGAGACTATTCATGCACATCCAACTCTCTCTGAAGCGATTCACGAGGCCAGCGGAGCAGCTTGGGGTCAAGCTATCCATATATAAGAGGCAGGTAACGGTCAGACCGACTTCGGGATGACCGCGCGGCAGGCCGCCTCGAAGATGCCATCCTACCTGTGGCAAATCTGGCACCTATTTTGCAGGCGCTCAGGTTGGGTGCGTCGGATTTAGTACTGAAAGCGCCCGGATCAGACTTAGCCTGCACGTATCGCGCTGGTATTCTGAGCGAGAGCTCGCACCGTTTGTTCCTGGCGGCAAGGCCGCGCTTCAAAAGTAGCCGAGAGCGCGGAGCGAGGTGTAGCCAGGAATGCGTACCCTTGCAGATCAGCCCTGTTAAGCGCGAGAGATTCAACGTTCCAGGGTTATCAACAATGAAGAAGAATTCCTTATTTATCGTCGCTCAAAGATTCTTAATCATATGGATGTTAACATTTGTACGAATTCAATGTAATGATCTCACTTAGAAGCTATTAAGACTTCGGCGAGTCTGTGAACAACTGTCCTGAGGAATCTGAGTCGAGAATGAAAACTTCCCTTTTCATAAAGTTAAGGGCGGTTATTCACAATCGGTCGCTAGCTGAACGCAAGGAATTCACAAACGTGATTAGCTCAAGTCCAGAATCGATCCGAATTCAGGATCGAATAATCGTTTATAGGTGCGGATGGCAAATACATCTGTCATTCCTGCTATGTAATCGCACAACACCCTCGCGCGCGCTTCTGTGCTCGTTTTGGACCTGACAATACGATCAAAACTTTCAGGTAATAATCTTAACCCTTGCGCGCCGAAGTAGCTTTCTGCGAAGGCTTCAAAAATACCTTGTATGATAACTTGGCCTTTTCGTTCCAATTGGTGAAGATGGGTGTGATCGAAAACCAAGTCCTGCGAAAGCTTTTTGTAAAAATCTGCTTCCATCCTGATTTCCTGGTCGACCAGTAAAGTATATCGATATCTGTTAGTCTTTTCTGATAGCTGATTTGAGCGGGGCACGAGTGAGCAGGATCGAATGAATGTTCCGATCCGTTTGCTGAACCGTGCTTCGGCTTTCCGCTCACGAATTGTAGAGAGCACCGACTCGGCTAAACCAGCCTGTGCACCGGTCCAAGACAGGTCTTCAGCCCAGCGCTGAACCCGTTCGAGGCCTAAAAAACCAGCGTTGATGCTGTCCACCAGATCATTTAAGCAATAGGCAGTATCATCCGC
>JAFAXJ010000145.1 GCA_019241095.1 Verrucomicrobiota bacterium
GATTCGAATTCTCAGCTTCCAGTACGTCGGCTCAGGGAAATAAATTTACGCCAGAAAAAGCCAGTTGGTAACTTCAGCCAGTAAAAGCAACGCCATTCTATGGGCGTCAACCAGCCGGGAAATCACATTTTAATAGTGCGCCGGCTGGGCCATGGCAGCCGGTAGTTCCCGAAGTGGTAGTCGAGGCTAGTTACGATCATTTTAGCGACGGCCGGTTTCGCCATGGGTGCACGTTGTCACGGATGCGTCCTGACAAATCGCCGCAAAACTGCTTGCTCGAACAGGTATCAGGTTCCGAACGAGCTGGCTCTCATTTTCGAACTGCTTGCTCGCTAGCCGCTATTCTACTGCAACACCGCGTTTTGCTAACTACGCCGGTTGGTCTATCCCAAGTCTGGTGAGGTAGCCCTTGGATGCCGGAACCTATAAATGTGATCGGTCACGGATATTTCAGATTTTCTCTGCTAACCGTCAAGAATAAATTACGATTCGGGAATTTCGCTCCACTCGCATCATTCGGAGCTCGTAGATCTGTACTATCACAAAGTTGGATACTGCTGCAGCCTGCATTCGTTTCTCTGAGATCAGATTAAGCCATCTAGCCCGGCAATCGTTTGCGAGCTAACCGATAGGCGCGTTTCAGAGGTTCTCTTTAATCTATAATCTCCTCGCTCATCGGTCATCGATTACGCCGTTAACGGCCAACTGTCTGGTCCAGCGACTACAAGACTTGCGCAGATGCCGTTCCATCGCCCGTTTTGCAGCCACTGGATCATGGGCGGCAAACGCTTTGATGATTTGTTTGTGCTCGGTGGCCGCGAGCATCCATGTTCTGGTGTTCTCGAAATGTTTGCCGAATTGCAAGCTCAGCGGAGTGTGCCGCGCATCGAAGAGTTCGGCCACGAAGCGGACCAGCACGGAATTGCCTGCCTTCTCAGCGATATAAAGGTGAAATGCTCGATCACTCAAAAGACAGGCTGCCTGGTCAGTTGAGCTTTGAATCATCGCTGCGACTATTTGTTCCAGTTGATTAAGGTCCCCCCTCCGCATTTTGGCTGTGGCTCGAGCGGCGATGTCACCTTCTATCAACGCGCGGGCAAGCATTATCTCCAGGGGGCCTTCGTAAGAAGCTGAAGACGGCAAATGTTTCTGCCGCTCACAAACAAAAACGCCGGCGCCGGTTCGGACTTCAACCAGGCCTTCTACTTCCAAGGCTATGAGAGCTTCTCGGATAGAAGGACGGGAAACTCTCAGTAGCTTTGCCAACTCTCTCTCTGCCGGTAACCGTGCCCCAGCCGAAAACTCGCCACTTTCGATATGCGCCCTAATCTGCAGCGCAATCTCCTGGTATAGACGACGGGGTAGAATCGCTCGGAATTCCATGCGTGCCAATAACATTACCTGTCATTTCGATTCCAGCAATTGACTCCTAACATTGAGGTTACCGGAAAAGGCGAGCTGCAGGTACATTGGTAAGGCCCCTTTTCCGGTTGACCTTTCTTTTTTTTCCTCTAAAAGTGTTTCTGCAAGAGAAGTCACCTACTTCAAAGAAGCACCGTTTTTAGAGTTTTCCGCCCTTGGGTGCAACTCGGCTTTCTTTGGCGACCTCCAACACCCCCCCAAATGAAAACAGACAATGTTCGTTCCCCGACCGATGCCGTTCAGGACGACAGGAGTCTTGCCGCGCGTTCGCGGTGGATCGAACTTGGATTAGCCTCTCTGCGGTTCGGGCCGGGACTCATTCTCGTGGTTCTCGTACTGATCTTGGGCCTTTGCACGGAGTACTTTTTCACAACGCGAAATATCGGCAATGTGCTCGCCCAAACCGCTGCTATTGCAGTTCTCGCCATGGGCCAGCACCTCGTTATTTTGACCCGCGGAATCGACCTATCTGTAGGGTCTGTCCTGGCACTTTCAGCAGTGGTAGGCGCACTGGTTTATCGGCAAGTCGACTCCGGAACACTCACAATCGTGGTCATGATTGCCACCGGCCTGGCAGTCGGCTTTGTGAACGGGTTTGCTTATGTCTGGGGACGCCTTCCCCACCCGTTCATCATAACCCTAGCGACACTGAGCATTGCCAGAGGACTTGCCCTTGAACTGGCGGGAGGCGCCGCTATCCCGGGGATGCCGAGCATCATCCTTTTCCTAGGCGGCGGATCGATTGCTGGTGTGCCTGTCTCGGCCTTGGTTACTTGTACGGTAGCCTTGGTGCTCGCTATCATAACACGGTCGGTGGTTTGGGGTCGATGGATTTATTCGGTTGGCGGAAACCCTGAGGCAGCCCGGCGAACTGGAATCCCGACAAAGACTGTCCTTTTGTCCGTTTACATGATTAGTGGCGCAATGGCGGGCGTGGGGGCGATTCTTACTTCGGGGCGAACCGCCGCTGGATCTCCTCTGTTTGGCAATTTGGCCGAGCTCGATTCGATTGCTGCGGTCATCATCGGTGGGGCGAGCTTCTTAGGTGGACGGGGTAATATAGGACATGCACTCGTTGGTGCCTTGATGATTGGTGTTATTCGGAACGCGCTCAATCTTCTCAATGTCGACATCTTTTTTCAACTTATCGCGATCGGCGTGATCATTGTCTTAGCGGTCGAGGCTGATGTAATACGCGGCACACTCGAAGAGCGTTTTCGTGTCCTCCAGTCCTCGCGAGCCAAATGATGAACGCAACTACTTCAAAAGACGAGTCGCCGCGACCTGATCGGGTTCTCGGGTCTGTCCCAGAGCTTGCGTTAAGAAACGTGTCAAAGCGGTTCGGAGCCATCGTGGCTCTCGATGAGGTCGCGCTCGAGGTGAATCGAGGGGAGGTTTTAGCGCTGCTCGGCGACAATGGCGCGGGGAAATCGACCCTAATCAAATGCATCAGCGGCGTGTACCATATCGATTCAGGTTCGATGGAGCTTTGCGGGAAGCCAATCCAAATTCATTCTCCAGCTGACGCCCGAAGAGCCGGCATTGAGACTGTCTATCAGGACTTAGCGCTTTTCGACAATTTGAGCCCGAGCGCGAACTTTTACGCTGGCCGGGAACTGGCGAGCCCATCTTGGTTGCCTCGCGGAATGCGCTTCTTACGAAGCCGCGAAATGGACGACGCTACCCGCAATTTGCTAAAGCAATTACGGGTAGTCCTTCCAAATTTCGGATCATTGGTTGGACTGATGTCCGGAGGGCAGCGTCAGGCG
>JAFAXJ010000185.1 GCA_019241095.1 Verrucomicrobiota bacterium
AAAACGTTGATTTATACTAATCCTCCAACTTAGTTCGTAAAACCTCGTCAGTCTGTTCAGCGCGGAATGCAATGAGACGTTCACGAAGTCTCAAATCCTGCAGCGCCAGAATGCTGATTGCAGCGAGAGCAGCATTCTTAGCACCGGTTTCCCCTATCGATAAGGTGGGCACCGGCACACCTGCCGGCATTTGGATGATAGACAGCAAAGAATCCACACCCCGCAACGCCTTGCTTTCCATTGGGACTCCTAAAACAGGTAAATGAGTATGGGCAGCTAACATTCCGGGCAGATGAGCAGCTCCCCCAGCCCCAGCAATGATGACTTGCAAGCCGCTTTCAGACGCCCCTTTTGCAAACTCAGCAACCAAATCCGGAGTACGATGAGCTGATACGATTCTTGTCTCGACCGGAACATCGAAACGACGCAGTAGGGCCGAAGCTTGCCTCATTGTCGCCCAATCCGATTTACTGCCCATCAGAACAGCTACTAAAGCACTGGCGGCCATGGTAAAACAAAGCTGTGCCGTGCAACCTAGGCAAGATGTATCCTATTCATAATAAATGTTTTGCTATGTACTTGACGTTTTCTGGCTATCCCCGATATCCTGATGGCCTTTGTCGAGATAGGCCGTCTAGCTTCAGATGTTAGAAATGAAGTTTGGACTTGCCTCCTGTCTCGGTCTGTCGAGCGTATGGCTAAAGGCACTGTGAAGTGGTTTAACGAGAAAAAGGGGTTTGGGTTTATTGTTGACCCAGAAGTTCCCACTGACATCTTCGTTCACTTTTCCGTCATTCAAGCGGAGGGTTTCAAAACCCTAAACGAAGGTGAGACCGTCGAATATGAGTTGTATCAGGACGAAAAAGGAGCAAAGGCGCGAAATGTTATGAGGGTGTAGTGAAAATCTATTTGCCCGTTGCGGCTATTCCTAGCGAAGCTGCAGCGGTATGCATCTTCCGAGCTCAGTCCGCACACTTGTTTTAATCGGGTTCATGGGATCTGGAAAATCCTCTGTGGGCCGGGAGATAGCACGCCGGACCGGCATGAGATTTGTTGATACTGATGCAGTTATCCGCGAAAAACATAGAAAGTCCATAGTTCAGATTTTTGCTTCAATCGGTGAAGAAGCTTTCCGAGAGCAGGAACATTTGGCTTTGCTTGAACAGCGCTTCGCCACGGGTCTCGTTTTGGCGACTGGCGGCGGGATCGTTCTTCAGAAGCGGAATATTGCCGTGTTACGATCTCTCGGAATTATTATCTGGCTGAATGCCGCGGAACAGATTATCTGGGAGCGCGTTTCGAGAAACCGCTCCCGCCCTTTACTGCAAACCGCTAATCCCCGACAGACAATGCGCGATCTACTCACCTTGCGCGTCCCGCTCTATCGTTCGATTGCTGACATTATTGTCGAAACAGATCATCTTAGCCGTGAGCAAGTTACCGATCGGGTTTTTCACGAACTGAATTCCTGGTTATCTTCACGCCGTGAAAGCCGGTGTTAAGATTCTCGCCAAAGAATGCGGCTTCGATGAATGTCGATTTGCTCGAGTCGATCGAGCGCCGCACGCTGAAGCCTATTTTTCGTGGTTAGATGCCGGATATCAGGCGGAAATGCTGTGGATGGAGCGCGGTCGAGAAAAACGCGCTGATCCAGCTATCGTTTTGCCCGGAGCAAAAACCTTGATCATTCTGGCCAAGAATTATTTTCAGGGCCAATCTCCGAAGCGAGGCCCGGGTAAGATTGCCCGGTATGCTTGGGGCGAAGATTATCATGAACTGATGCAGACGCAGATGATCAAGCTCGATGATTTCCTGAGCATTCATGGCGGACGCCAAAAGTGTTATGTTGACACTGGCCCTATCCTCGAACGTGATTTCGCCTCCGAGGCGGGTTTGTCCTGGCACGGCAAAAGCTCCATGAGTTTGAATGAAAGGTTAGGAACCTGGTTTTTTCTCGGGACGATATTAACTACGCTGGAATTTGAGCCGGATACTCCCGCTAGGAGTCGGTGCGGCAAATGCTTTCGATGCATGGAGGCCTGCCCGACAAAAGCTATCGTTGAGCCATATCGTGTCGATGCCCGCCGGTGTATTTCCTATTTAACCATTGAGAACAAAGGACCGATCCCTGAAGAATTCAGGAAACTGATTGGCGATCGCATTTATGGTTGCGATGATTGCCTGGAGGTTTGTCCTTGGAATCGGTTTGCTCAGGCAACCAATGAAATCAGGTTCAGCTTACCGCTTAAGCTGGCAAATTTGTCGCTCAGTGAATTGGCTGCCATTACGGAGCAGGAGTTCCGCGACCTGTTTCGGCGATCACCAATCAAACGGATTAAGCGACCACGGTTTATTCGAAATGTTTGTGTAGCTTTAGGGAATGTAGGAACGCTAACGGACCTTCCGATTTTAGGGATCCTGCAAACAGACGCTAACCTCCTTATCGCCGAGCACGCAGCATGGGCCGTCCATCAAATCGAAGAGCGGGAGCAACTGCGAAACGAGGCGTCCTAACCCATGATCCTGTTAACGTCCTGCCTGGGAGAGCAAAGCTCTGCAGCGCTAGGCGCGTTGCACTACGGCCTGGACGCAATACTGGGGCACGCGGCGCGAGCTCGGCCGTGAAACGCGAAAACATCGCAAGCCCGATGAGTGTTGCCACGGCGATGTGGAATGGAAGTTGTCTGGTAAAGAGATTGGCGTTTCCGCTGTGTCCGACAATCACGCGAGTCGCCACCCTAAGAATCACAAAGGAGGAACCGGTGATGAAGACAATATGCAAGGCGGCGATCCGTAATTGCGGCCAAAGTGCTTCCATTACAAACCAAGAACGATCGTAGCGAGACAGCTCGGAGGCAGTTACTGAGAAAGCTCCGACGATCCGCGGCATTTGCGGGACGAGGTAAAATATGACCGCAGATACTCGTAGCGAAGCAGCAGTACTCGTTCGGCCGAAAGCTTCGAGCACAAACGTCCTTTCAATCGTTAGTCCGGTGATAAGGGCTAGAGTTGCACGCGCGATCCAGGTGAACGAAGGCGTCCGCAATTCCTCCATCGTTGACAGATTGAGTAAGCGGCAGCCTGATTGGGCAACAGCGAGGATCGCCAGAGGTGGGAATCCTTCCTGAAGAACGGCGGCGCCGATCCGATAGGAAACGGAGTAAGCCTCATTTTCGAAGAGCGCGAGCAGCACCGTTCCGGCTATGCCATTCAGAAGACTCAAGGCCACGAGCGCAAAGTTTGGCGGCGGAGAAGCCCGCCGATGGACGAAACGACGTCCCAGGGAAACAACAAAAAGGCGACGCAAAAAAACGCATCACCTACCCAATTCGCTCCGCGAAGGTGGAGACCGGCCGAGAATAAATCGACGACAGCAGGATGAGTAACTCCGCGCGGGAGAAATGTCGGGTCTTCATCAGACGAGGTCCTGCGGCTCGGAGAAAGCCGATGACGAAGAGGCGATAAATCCTTCAATCATCATTCGCGCGTGAGAGACGCCAGGATATAAAGCAGTTATTCCAGCGTAGTAGAGAACCCAAAGCGACACTCCGATGGCGCCGAGCAACAGCCCGACCGGAAAGAAAATCCGGAACGGCTCCTGACAAAACAGGTCGAGTGTCGCCGAGGCGATGCTGAGGGTCGAAGGTCTTCGCCTGACAATGTCGCAATCGCGAAATCATCGACACTCGCCCGTAGCGAGAAAGATCACCCGATCAAATGCGCCCGCCCGCCGGGCTATCTTCCTGAAATCGAAGATTGAAATCATCGGGCTAGCCCAGGGCTAGGACGGAACGGGTTAGATCCCGCCTCGGATAGATCCTCCGTCGCGCCGCCATCGAAGCTGCCACCTTCTACCTGCTTGACATCTGAATGGAACCGCTTCGCTTATTCAGAGTGATCGAAGTACGGAATTTGACCAAACATTTTGGGCCGATCGTTGCAGTCCAGGATATTTCTTTTGAGGTTAAGTCAGGAGAGATTTTCGCATTTCTAGGCCCGAACGGCGCTGGCAAGACTACCACTATTAAAATGCTCACTACCTTGCTTGCGCCCACTACCGGCAAGATAACCGTGGGTGGATTCGATCCAACCAAGCAGCCGCACGAGGTCCGGAAACGTTTCGGTATCGTTTTCCAGGATCCTAGTCTAGACACGGAACTAACTGCGTTTGAGAACTTGGACATTCATGGTGTGCTCTACAAAGTTCCAAAGCAAGTTCGTATTCAACGCACCGAATATCTGTTGAGGAAATTTGAGCTTTGGGATCGGCGAAAAAGTTATGTGAAGGAATTCTCGGGCGGAATGCGCCGACGCTTAGAGATAGCGCGTTGTTTGCTGCACACGCCAAACATAATATTTCTTGACGAACCTACGATCGGGTTGGATCCGCAAACTCGAAACCAGCTTTGGACGCAGGTGAAAAGGTTGAACGAAGAGGAAGGAGTCACGGTTTTTCTAACAACCCACTATATGGAAGAGGCGGAGCGTGTCGCTGATAGGATCGGAATTATAGATCATGGAAAGGTTGTGGTTCAAGGCTCGGCGAGGCAGTTAATACAGCAAACCTCTTCGCAAACACTCGAAGAAGCGTTCTTGTCGTTCACCGGTTCGGCGATTCGCCACGAGGAATCGACGAGTCTCGATCGTATGCGCAACGCGGCTAAACTATTCAGACGCTAATCAATCATGAGCTGTATTTACGTGTTATGGTTACGGCAACTCAAACGTTACACACGGTCACGCTCGCGCATGTTCGCCTCGCTTGGACAGCCCATCCTGTACTTGCTAGCGTTTGGATTCGGATTCGGTCCTATTTTTCAGAAAGCCGGTCAAGGTAATTACATTCAGTTTATCGCTCCTGGAATTATTGGAATGACCGTTCTGTTTAATTCCATTTTCTCCGGCATCGAACTGATCTGGGATCGTCAGTTTGGTTTTTTGAAAGAAACGCTTGTTGCTCCAGTATCCCGCTTGCTGATCATGTTTGGCAGAACCTTAGGAGGAGCAACCGTTGCTCTGATTCAGGGCGCGATAATGTTCCTGGTCTGCTTGGGCGCCGGATTTCGGCCATTGAATATTCACGCACTGCCCGCTGCAATTGCCTTCATGGCGTTAATAGCCATCATGTTCACGGCCCTTGGCACTGCTATAGCTTCTATGCTGTCAGACTTTCACGGGTTCCAATTGGTAATGAACTTCCTGGTAATGCCAATATTCTTTCTATCCGGAGCGATATACCCTTTAGCTAGCACATCAAAGACGCTCGAGTGGATAGCCCGGATCGATCCTCTTTCCTACGGCATAGATGGATTAAGAGGAACGCTAATCGGCGTTGCACATTTTAATTTAGGGTTCGATCTTGCAGTTCTGCTTGTTCTTGCAAGCGTTTTGCTTGGACTAGGCGGGTACCTTTTCTCGAAAATTTGTCTTTAAATGATTTGGGGTGCGGGTAGCGCGTTTACCTTTCTCGTCCTTATAGTTGCTCCGAAGTTATTCATTGAACCGGGGGCGAAAGCATCACGCTGGCTTTCGAGCGTGAGCGACCCCGGATTGT
>JAFAXJ010000274.1 GCA_019241095.1 Verrucomicrobiota bacterium
TTGTCCTTTCTCCTTCTGCCGCGATCCTTTTCATCCTCTATCGTCTATCGCGATATCGTCAGCGTGCAAAGCGTACATGCCCTGCAAGGGCAATTTTTGGAACCGTAACTAATGAGATATGCGCCCGCCAGGTCGAACAGTGCAACCCGCGGCTGACCGCATCGATCGATACAATTCACATGTGTGCAAAGTCGCTTCATCGGAGCAGACTCCACCCTGTTTTATTAGTGTTTCCATCTAAGTATGGAAAAAGCTGATTGGAAGCAAGTACGGATTCTTGTCCCACACCAAAATCATCCTAAGTTCCTCCGATTAGGTCATCTCGAGATCCGGAGTGCGTGACGGACGAGCGATAAAAACACCTCATCATCGAACGGCTTCACGAGAAAGGCAAGCGCACCGCCTTCCAGCGCAGCGAGGCGAACGCCGGGTATTTCCCGGCCTGTAATTACGATCACTTCCGTGTCAGGCGATATTTTGCGTAGCCGCGCCTGCACTTCCAGACCATTCATATTTGGCATCCACAAGTCGATGACAGCGAGAGATACTTTATTGCGGTTAAGGTGCGCGAAAAAAACCTCCGTGTCTTCAAAGCTTTCCGCCTGAAGTCCATCAGAATCGAGCAGTTGCACAATAGAATTTCGCACCAAGACGTTGTCATCGAGAATACAAATGGAATTACTATGTGCAGGCATATGGATCGGCACCCGTTCCTTCCCCAAGTGCTAATTCGACACCTACTTTACTTCTGGACTCCGCGCCATAGCCCCTTGGGGCAAAGCATTGCGGGGGCTAATCTTTCAATAAGACGCATGACCGGCGTTTTTACGCCTCTTTGTCTTTCAGTCGCGATTTTCTCTCAGAATCTTCCGGGCGATTGGAAGCCAGAAATACACACATGCGCCGCCATCCTTGGCATTTACGGCGCCCAGTTCACCACCGTGTGAGCTGATGATCGAACGGGCGATGGCCAGTCCCATCCCCATTCCGTCATGTTTGGTCGAAAAGAACTGTTCAAAAATCCGCTCTGGCTCTTTGGTTGGCAGCCCCGTCCCGAAATCGCGAACACTCACTCGCACACGGTCGCCAGACTCGCGCTCACTGCGGATGATCACTCGACACATCTCTGTCGGCGTTTCGCTCATAGCGTCGAACGCATTCACGAGGAGATTGAGCAACACTTGCTGAAGTTGGACCGGATTGGCTTCGACTAAGGGTAACTTGGGATCGCCCTCGATAACAGGCACACAGTGACGTTCAAGCGCCTCGGCGCTGATGAACCGCAGGACACTGGTAATAACGTCAGAGAGATTCACAAGGCCGCGCACATCCTGCCCTCTGCGCACCATGTTGCGAATGCCGCTCACGATTTCCGCCGCCCGGCACCCGTCCGCTATAACGGCTTCAAAAAGACCATCGAGTTTAGGCAGCTCAGCGCGCCCTTTTGCAATGAATCGGCGACCCGCACTGGCATTGTTCACGATTGCGGCGAGCGGCTGGTTGAGCTCGTGTGCCAAAGAACCGGAGATTTCTCCCATGATCCCCACCCGGCTCAAGTGCGCGAGCTCTTCTCGATATTGCCGTGCTTCCGCTTGGGCCTGCTTGCGTGCTGAGATGTCCACGATCACGCTTAGTACCAGTGTGCCCTCCTTGCTTTGAATCGGGCTGATCCCGATCTCGACTGGGAACTCGGTCCCGTCCTTTCGCAGAGCGAACAACTCCAGGCCTGCACCCATCGCCCGCGCCGCAAGTGCCTTGTGAAAGCCTGCCCGATGATCCGAATGCTTTCCCCGGAACCGTTCCGGTACGAGGAGTTCGACGTTTTGTCCTAGGAGCTCCTCGCGCCCATAACCAAACAGTTTTTCGGCTTGGGCGTTTACCAGGACGATGTGACCTTGCTCGTTGACGAGGACGATTCCGCCAGGCGAAGCCTCCACCACTAGCCGGAACCGGTCTTCCGCCTGCTTGCGTTCGGTCACATCAAGCGACACGCCGCGAAGTCGGAGAGGCTTCCCGCCTTCGAACTCGATGCGGCCGCGAGCAACGATCCAACGCGTCTCGCCCGTTGGTAACACAATGCGGTATTCCATCTCATACTCGCCAGCGCCGGTAAGCGCATCGGACACAGCTTTGCGGACGGCATCGCGATCGTCTGGATGAAGGGAATCCAGGAATCGGTTTAAATTGATTTCCTCCGAATCCGCTAAACCGTACAGCGCACGGCCCTTGTTCGTCACCCAAATCTCGTCTTTCGGAATATCCCACATCCACATAGCCAACTCCCCCGCGCTGGCTGCCAAGTTCATTTGTTGCTCGCTCTCGCGCAACGCAGTCTCGCTGGTTCGCAATTTCCTGGCGAGTTGTGCCGAGCGCAACACGTCCGAACTTAGCTCGTAACCCATGGCCGCCACGATGGCCAAAAAGCAAAAGCTGACAATATACGGTGAATTGATTATGCCGGCGTCGACCAACGCGGCGTGTCCAGCGCCGGCTAAAACAAAGAACGTGATACTGCCGCCAACGATCAGTGCGCGGCGGCGCCCTAAGTGGTCACCCCCGCGCCAAAGCGTGATCGACGCTTCCACCACGAATACTATGAGTAACAAGGAACTGAGTTGACCAACCACGCGCCAAGGATTGCCTGCGACTTCGGGGAGCGTGATCGTCTCTCCGCCCAAGATTGTTACGTGCCTTAGCCGAATAACCTGCTTGAGGTTGAGACTCGGCACGGAGAAAAAGTTCATCACTAGAGCCAACAGCCGCAGACCAAAGACGGTGTAGCCAAGCCACGCGGGGCCCACGCCAAAATAGATGCGCACGAACCCTACGATCGAAACAACAATGAAAAACACTGGGATGTGCGCCCACCACACTGCCCTTCCATATTGCTCAGTGGTCTGTGCATGCATGGCGATCAATTCGCAGGCGCCGACTGCTGCCGCCGAAGTTGCCGCCACCGAGAACAGGAGATGAGCGAATTGTTCGGTTTGCCTGGACCAGATGAGCAGGTGTATGACGGCAAGGGTGAGACAAGCCGAAATCACCATCGCCCATGTGATGGTGATCCAGCTCACGGGATCTCGATCGTTTCGGTTCGGCGCAGGTTCACGTGCCTCGGGGGTTTTAGGCTCAGCACTTCCTTAAGCTATTTAATTAATGCGCAGGATGGGCATTTCGTAGATTTCTTCTCTCTCCTATTGCACGACAGGGCTTCCAGCTCGCAACATATCTGTATCATCATCCTGCGAGCCAGCAGGCCACCGGGGTCCACACCTAAAGCGATCTCATAGCACAGCTTCTTCGTTTTTGACCAGCAGTTAGAAGGCATTGCTGCATATCGGCCTCAAGTACCATATCAGCTCGTGGTCCGATTTGATACACTCTGCTTTGGATTTGAGAGTCTGGCGCCCCTTTGTCGCCCCTGCCAACGGGATTCCGGTCACCGAAGTCCACAAAACAGAAAACAAGTATGAAAAAAGTAATTGCGATAGTTGTGATGCCCATTGCATTGCAAGCAGCGACCCTCCTCGCTGGAGAACAGATGGTATCTTCAAAACAAGTTATCACTCCTCCGCCGGCTCCGCCGATTTCGTACTTTAGAGGGAACGAATTCGACTTGGGAGCGTTCGCGACATATGTAACAGGGACCAACGGAGGAGGAACAAGGCAAAGAGTGTTTGATAACGGCAATACCTTCACGCTATCGTCCAGCGGCACCCCCGATGGTTGGGGGGGAGGAATGGATTTCACTTATTACTTTCCTTGGAAATATGCAGGTGTCAGATTCCAAGGGGCGGGTGTAGAAATCAACTCAGGAAATGTAACAGTCACGGGCACCAATGGATTCCGCACCAGGTCTGGGTCTGGGAGTGCGGCGGCAGGGGTGCTCACAGGGGACTTCATTATGCGACTTCCCTTGGATGACTTCTGGCCGAGTGTTCATCTGGCACCATATATATTCGGTGGCTTCGGCGGTGTTTTCACCGGCGCGGGAGGGAACACGATCAATACACCCTATGCACGTGTAAATCAGAGGGTTAATAACGCGTCATCAAACGTATCCAATGACCGCTTTCTTGGGAACGTTGGCGGCGGAGTCGAATATCGGTTCACTCCTCATCTCGGAATCTTTGGCGAGGCCGGATATAACTTTGTCGAAGGAGGCAATTACAACTTCAATTCATCCGTAAAAAACTTTGTACAGGTCAATTTCGGCATTAGATGGGCCTTTTGAGCTATACATGATTTCGCAAACTTATACGTTTTGACCGGCGAAACCCGACCAAGCATATTGGACTTTGGAGCGATGCCGAAGAAAACCATTTCAGCCGGCAACTGCCACGGTGGCTTTTGCGCCGATGATTCTCTTGATTCGTTTGCTTTCGTTGTTGGCCTGATTACGCGTGAAGTTGCCTGACCGAAGCGTGCGTGATCTGGCAGCCGCTTGTAAATTTCATAAACTGATTTCTTATGCACATATCTCTTAACGTGAACAGGTGCCTATAGCGATCGTTCTTGGGGCGTTGCGTCGACAAAGGCCTTCTGGACCCTTATGACAGGCGGCGCATTCCATTTTCCGGTGAGGGCTTCCCTGTATCGGAAACCGAAACGATCACCGCCTCGTTGGTGAGATCAAGCCATCCAGAGGAGTAGAGTATCGAAATTCGGCCGAACAATGACTTTCATGTCCGCTGAAGGATACATAGGAATGTTTGCGAACGAGTTCTTTGGCTCTGCAACCCCTTTCTCAGGCTCTGCGTTGGTGAGATGTTGGCGGGTTAGGTCCATCGTGACGAGTGGGTAAAAGTACAGGTACACGACGATTCCAATCGCGCAGCCTTCCTGTTCTATGAGGGACAGTTGCTGCGTTTGGGCCGTGGTTATAGGAATCGACGTGGCATTGAGAAGTACAGCCCGACAGCAGAAAGAGGAAGAAGGCTAACTGGAAAGAAAGGTCCTAATCGAGTCTCTCAAAAGTAATTCCAACATGTTTTCATTTCGTTCGCGGAAAGCATCGGTAAAGGGCCTAAGCAAAACGTTCAAGGCGCGCCAACCTGCCCTGCCTTAATTGTAACACTAACTTTTTGGGAATGCCTATTGGACGTCGACTGAGCCTTTTCAAAGTTGGGCGGCCGTTAAAAGAGCAACCCGATCGTGATCTGCGCTCCATGCAATGACAGCTGATAAAGGAAGTTGTTATCGCGGAAATCATCATAAAGATAGCGGTAACCAACTTCGGAAAATATGTTACGGGTGATTTGGCACCCCAACGCAGCGTAAGCCTGTACAGCGACGTCCGATCCTATTCCAAACCCGCCCACATCACTTTCGGCAGTTAAGTAGAACGCCTTGCTAAGTTTAAATCGCCCCCGCAATCCGATTAAGGGATCGGCCCAGCTGTCGTAAAACGAAAAACTTCGATTCAACTCACCAGTTACACGAGTGGCAACTTGGCTTGAAAGCTGGGCTTTCAACAGACTAACTCTAGCTTCATCGCCGGCTCTAACTGCTGCTGCAAGCTCCGCTTCCCGGCTTTGGATCAGCTGTTGTACTAAATCGCTTATTTTACCCGGTTGCTGGCCGGCAAGAGGCGCCACCGGCAGTTCCGGATTCTGACCATTAAGCAAGGTTAATTTGTCGGTAATGTTTTCTTTAATAAGAGTTCGCAGGTCTGAGCCAGGGGTCGTCAAGCTCTGAGCGAATTGGTCCAATAACCGAGCGCTTGCCGTATCAATTGCTATGTCGTTAGCTTGCGAACCTACTTGCTGGCCCAGGTAAGTGTATCTAAACCCCGCCATCAGATCCAGCCATCCACGAGATCCCTCAATAAGCCGATAGGAGGCAAACAACTCCCCAAGGAATTGTTGCAAGCCAAGATCTACTTTTGAAACCAGACCCGAGCTCTCAGCAGTGCTTGCTTGAGCGTTCAAATATAGTAGGTCGCCTAGAAACCCAAAACGTCCTCTTCGAACTTCGCCGCCGAACGAATAGATAACATTAATATGGGTAAGAATTTGTCCGACACCGACATCAACGTTTGTGTTGACACCGTGAAAGCCAGTCGTGCCGCTGACACCGGCTAACCAACCGGGGCCGCCGACCGTAATTTGCCATGGGGTTCTGACAGGCGGTCGTTCGATCACATCGGTCTCTACTGGTGTACCAGCCTGTCCCGCTATGATCGGACAAAACAAGATCAGCAAAAGACTCCATTTAACAAGACAGTTCATACTCAGTAACGCGCGAACAAATAGGGTTGACCCGGGGCACCATTCCTGATTCGAAGCAAAAGTCTATCAATACTGATTGGGCGCCGATATGGTACTTTGGTACAATAGGTGCATGCTTGATGAGGTTCATGTCCACGCGCGGCTAAAACTGCTCGCCGCACCGGCGCAGCCACCTTGCAAAGCCGTACTCGAACCTCCTGTGAAAGCGAGCTGAAGCGATTGAAGAGTACGTACTAACGCTCTTAAACCTATGTCGTTTATATGATTACACGTAGTCGTTTCTGCGTCTTTCGTAATCGAAGTGCAGTTGTCAGACCAGGCAGTTATGCGCTTGTTTATAAGCAAATTGGTTATATCCAGTCCTTAGGTGTGCTAATGTGTCCTCAGACCCGCGTCGAATCGAGTTAGTGCGCAAGCCGTAGGAAACGCTGCAAACTGTTTGTGTGCTATGGGCAAAGCCCCTGATATTTAGCCAGTATGGGGCCGAATCAAAACTGGTTACGATCTATATAACTTTTCGCTTGGTACTTCATCGTAATCGATAACAAGCTAAAGAGATCATGCTTCCAATTCGTTTTTCTGACCAGAATCGCACCGCACTCTGCGACTTCGGGTGCGAAGTCAAGACTTTGCGAGTTTGTTATGACTACCAACTGAATGGCTTGCCAATCTCTGGAATTGTTCAGAGTCCGCATGAATTCGACCCCACGTATTCCAGGCAGTTCAGAGTCAACGACAATAAGCCGGTAAGGTATGTAGGCCAAAATATTTAGCGCCTGTTCGGCTCGCAATATCCCGTGTACGAACCAATGTCGCGATCTGAGAGCTTCTACTATAGAATTGCGGAGCAAATTCGATTCCGCAACAACGAGAGCAAAGCGAAACGTTTGTTCATTCGAGTTATCATCAATATTCGTAGGTGCAATCATAGAAACGCCTTTCAGTTACGGACCAAGTCAACAATCCTGGGTCGAGGAAACCGTTTAGAAGAGGGTCTTAAAGCTCTCTTCAGATCGCTCTCATCTTCTGAAGAAGCGACTTACCTCACGGCTCGGCAGGTCGGTCCACACGAAATGTCACCAAGCGCGAGTGAATGATCTGTGAGAGTGGGAGTTCGTAGCCAAGCCTGCGTCAGTCCGGGTGCAAACATAATGGAAGGGGTCTTTCAATATTCTAGCCTGTCTAGTGAACAATTGCTATCGGACCTAAGGTCCATATTGGAAATACGAGGATAGCGGCCAATCCTGATCCCCCGTCGGTGTGGAGCCAGCTTTTTGTTGTGTACCCATGCGCCGCAGAATAGTTGACGACAAATTTTATTACTCAGCCCATTTCGGTTTCCGAACCATTGAACACATCCTGCTGATTTTCCCTGCCTTCTGTTCTGTCGTTGACATGCCTGATGTAGTTTTTGAAACTGTCCTGACAGCGAAGCGGTGTACGTTAGAAAGTCTGCTCCTGATAATGCTTTTACTTAACAGTTGGAACAATTTCTGTCCCGCAAAGCGAAGCTACAGTCCGTGACATCGCGAGCATTATGGTTAAGACGATCATTCGTTTTACTTTGGATTATGTTTGGATTTATCCTAGCAAGTAACATGGCACTCGTATATTGGACCTTAGTCCGATAAGCCGACAATCAGCGGCAACTCGCCGCCAACCGCCACAATTCCTCAGGCCTCATGAACTCGACATAGGCGTGTTTGGTTCCTGCACCGATTTCGTAAACATCGGCTCATCGAAATTTACGAACGGCGGAGGAAACGTTCATGGATAGGGAAGCCTGGACTTTGCTCACTGGTTCCCCTGGAAATACGCTCGGGTTCGGTTCCAAGGTCCAGATATGAGGAGCAATTGAGGGTTTTTACGAGTTGTTCTCGTTCCTGGATTTTCACTTGTGAATGTTCATGCGGCAAGGGCAGGATAGCGGGTGATGTCATCACAACTGACGCTAAAGCGACTTCCGCGCCCGTGCTGCTCTGACAGTAAGCGCATGGCCCGAAGTAGATCCGTAAGGCGCCTGAAGGGCCTCGAGTCGACGAACCGTTCTTGTCCACGACCGTTCAATCCACCCCCCGTTGCTCCAGGTGGGCTCTGTTTCCCTGCCGCCAGAGATCAACAACTTTTCCTCCCAGCGCACTTCGCGACGCCTTCTCACCCATGGGCGAACGTGGTGTATTTGATCGTTAAATAATTCGCAAATCTTACTCCGCTCATTCCGCTGCGATAGAACTCTTCCAACAGCGCTGCCCGACGTTCTTGGCTTATCAGCACACGGCCCCGAGCGTCCTGACTTAGTATTTGCGCGACTTCGTCCTCACCAGCCATTGTCATAGTATTTTTCTACGACATTCTCCCCTGCGCTAACAGAGGTGCTAGGCGTTACTTATAAAGACATTCACCGTGACAAACAATGAACCGGTGAAATCCGGCAGGTGACCTTTACTGGCCGCCGATTTAACATCCTGAGTAATAAACGTTGGCACGACGGGGTGCTCGGTAATATCGGTGACGGATTGGAATACCGCTTACGCCTAACATCGGGATTTTGCAGATGCGGTTACGGATATTGTCAATGGAGCATCGAAAAACTTGTCCAAATTAATTTAGGTCTCAGATACGCTTTCTAATTTTATCTAATTCCGACCTATCCTACCAAGACGAGCCAGCTTTCTCACGGACTGCGAGAACTGGATGTTACGCGAGTTCGTGCTCGACTAACGTCGGGTACCTCCTGCATCCATGAGTGCGCGTGGCTGCTTCAAAGGCGATTCCTGGCCATCTAAGTTCTCAGAGAATGGGACGACGAGCATTCCGAGCTTGAACGGTAAGATGGCTTGGCTCCGAGCCTCCGTTACGGCGTTGATGTCGCGTGCGACTGCCCCGTTGTGCTTCATTGCAGCGACAAGCGCGTATGGTGGGATGGCAAGAACGTCTGTATCCTGTTCCGCAACCAGGCGAACTGGGCTCAAACCACCAGCCATCATCTCCTGCAGTACCAGGAGCTGTCCGCTTACTACGGTTTCGAGCTTGATTTCGCGACCGCCGGTTGGAACCGTTACCGCCAGTCGGCCCGCCACTACCAGGAATGCGTCACCAGCCGGGATCCCCGCCGTAAGAAGGATCTCGCCTTGGCGGTACCGCCGAAACGCGCTTTCGCGAGCTAAATGTGTCAGGGTGTCCGGATCGCGACGGAAAGCGCCCGCTTGCTCCAGGATTCGCAGGCGTGCCGCCGCATCCGGATCCGGCGACGGGTCCAGGCGCAAGCCGCGGCGCTGAGCTAAATACCAGAATCGGCTGAGAAATTCGTCTCGCGGGCCGGCGAGAACCCCCGGGTTGGGCACCGGCAGAATCACGTTGTAGTTAATTTTACCCTCATCGATGCCGGTGACAAAGCACTGAACTCCGCCGAGCTCAGTCAAACCGGGCGTCGCCTGGCCTGCCTCTATGACCGCACTACGGACCTGCTCAGGTGGGACATCCGTGCCAAGCTGGACCGGCACGGTGACGGAAACGATCTGTTTAGCGGTGGCTGCTATCGTCAAGTTGCCCTTAGCGAGCATACTATGGGCCACTATGATTTTATTGCCGCCGGCCATTAAGAGAGTGACCGTTCGCCAGTCCATCTCGAGGACCTGGGCGGCCTTTCCCTCGACAATGATCCAGTCACCAATGCCGAACTTGTGGTCCGACAGGAGTGCCATACCGGACAGCAGGTTGCCGAGGAACTCTTGCAGGGCGAACGCAAGGGCGATAGACCCGACGCCCATCGCAGCCAGAATGCTGCCGAGATTGACCTTCCAAATATTCGAGACCAGCACCGAACCCAAAATCACCGACAATCCGATGCGCACAACGTCGAACAGCAGCTTTGGCGGTCGAATCTGGTCATCAACTAAGCTCATTAGTATCACCTGGGCGACACGGAGCAGCAGATACAGAGTGGTGAGGGCGAACGCAGTCTCGGCCATCCGGACACCCCAATTCTCAGCGGGCAGCTCCGCGAGCATGCGCAGGATTATCCAGACAGCGCCGGTCGGGAGCAGAACGTAGGAAACTTGACGGAGTACACCGGCGACGAATGGAGCGCGCTCGGCGAAGCGGCGCGCAAACTCTAGCGCCGCGATAGCCAGCACTGGATAGCCTAAGATCAAGATGCAATGCCAGAGGGACAGGTGCGCCAAATCGTTCATACCTAATTCGTCACACAGCGGTCGCTCTGGGTCTGAGGCGTCGCGGGTGCAATTGATTTCACCTGTTCAACCACGCTCCGGCTCCAGGTCATGATCGTTCCGAAAGCTGGAGTCTCGATCGGCGGGCAAGGCTCGAACCTCTCCAGGTCTGCAAGCAGGGCAAAGGTGCTCTCGCCGACCCGGACACACCCTGGATCGGCCTCTTGCACAATGCGGCGCGCAATTCCAAGTGTGCTGCCCCAGATGTCGTAGGCCGTGTGCCCGCGCGCGATCAAGAGCACGTCGATTTTACCTGAGGCAAGCCCGAAACGTAAGGACACAGATTTTGCCCACTTGTGGCCCATTCGCTCCAAAGCCAGAGTCGCAGTCCGTGCCCAAGCCAAAGTCCGCGTGGCGTGATCCAAGTGCAGTGAGGATAGGCCACAGACACCGATGTAGCTTTCGCCCAGGGACCGCAGAGGTTCCACTCCATGATCAGCCGCCGCATTGTTCAGCGCGTCAAGCAAAGCATTGAGAATCGCTCGAACTTCTGCAGCGCTCCGGTTTGCCGCCAGCACATCCAGTCCGTCTATCAAGGCCACTGCCACTGTAACATTGGAGACGGATTCGGCGGTTAACTCAGCACCGCTGCCTACGCGCTCCGCCACGCCTGCCGGGTACATACTAAGCAGCAGTTCGTTTTTCTCACGCTTCGCGTCGGCGAGTCCGCTATCACGCTGCTTGATCGCATCGGCCATCGCGTTGTAACCGCGTCCCAGTTCAGCGAACTCGTCGTTGCCACGAATCTCGATAGGCGGGGCTTCTGTACCTCTGCTTGCGGCCTGCATGCCGGCGACGATCCGCCGTAGCGGTCGCATGAACAATCCAGCGCAGGCCAATGCCACGAAGGTCAGCGCAATTGCCGCAAAGGCAGCGGTCACCAGCAAGTCGCGTCTGAGCTGAGTCTCGGGCGCAAATGCCTCCGCCACGTCCTGTTTGGAGGCGATAGCCCAGCGAAGACCGGCCACTTCCAGCGGGGCGAAAGAAGAGATCACCTCTTGACCACGATAGTCCCGAAAGCGGGATAATCCGGTTTTGTTGTGAAAGGCTTGTTCCACTCCCTCGGCACGGTTAGGCATATAAAGTATGGTGGTGCCAAGCGTGCGGATCTGGTCAGCTGTCGACGCGGGCAGACCGTTGGCCTTTGCCTGCGCGATAAATGAGCTAGGGTTCTCGATCAGGAAGCGCGATTGACAACGCAACAAGCGGTCTTCGCCCGTTAGTAGCACTTCTCCGGTTTCGCCCTGCCCGGTTGAACGCCACTCGTTATTGTCCGTTAATAAGTTATTCAGAGTCACAATATCGACTTGCGCAACGAACACCCCGACCGTCTGGCCGTCAGCAATGATCGGCACGGCCGCGAACATTTGCGGAGCCAGCGCAGAAGGGATGTAGGCCGTGTAATCCTCGACCACCGCTTTGCCGCCATTGCGGGGGTCCAGGGCACGTTGTGCGACGCGGG
>JAFAXJ010000340.1 GCA_019241095.1 Verrucomicrobiota bacterium
GCCAGACAATCATTGCCGGGATGGGCGAGCTTCACTTGGAGATTATTCGGGACAGGATGCTCCGTGAATTCAAAGTGGATGCGAATGCGGGAAAGCCACAGATTGCTTATCGAGAAACAATTACGAAGAGGGCGACTGGGGAAGGAAAACTCATAAAGCAGTCTGGAGGACGGGGACAATACGGCCATGTTGTTGTGAATGTTGAGCCTTTGGGACGTGGCAAGGGCGTCACGATTGAGAACAAGATCGTTGGTGGTGTTATCCCTAAAGAGTACATCCCAGCCGTGAAGAAAGGGATTGAAGAATCCTTGTTAAACGGAGTGGTTGGTGGCTATCCGGTGATCGATTTTTACGTGGAAATCGTTGACGGCTCGTATCACGATGTGGATTCCAACGAGTTAGCGTTCAAGCTGGCGGCGATCTTCGCGATGAAGGATGCCTATAAAAAGGCAAACTCCATATTGTTGGAGCCGATCATGAAGGTTGAGTGCGTCACCCCGGATGAATATCAAGGGGATATCATGGGAGACCTGAACCGGCGCAGAGGTCGCATTCAGAGCATGGAAGCCAAGAACCTCGCTACGATCGTTCACGCAGAAGTGCCTCTGGCCGAAATGTTCGGATACGCGACGGCCATTCGATCCTTATCAAAGGGACGTGCAGCGTATTCCATGGAACCTTCACACTTTGAACCGGTGCCGACCCAAATAGTAAGCGCGGTGCTAGATCAGAAAGGAAGCTGAGTTATGCCAGGTGGACAACGCATCCGTATCCGTCTAAAAGGCTTCGATTTTCGAATGCTCGATCAGTCTGCTGTGGAAATTGTGGAAACAGCAAAACGGACCGGCGCGAAAGTCGCCGGCCCAATCCCATTACCTACCAAGATCGAGAAGTTTACGGTGAATCGCTCGCCGCATGTCGATAAGAAGTCGATGGACCAGTACGAAATGCGCACTCACAAGCGGCTGCTTGATATCATCGAGCCGACAGCCAAGACAGTAGACGAATTGCGCAAATTGAATCTGCCGGCTGGCGTCGACATTACGATTAAAATTTAACTTTGTGGCCTCAAAACAATGAAAATAGGACTTCTCGGCCGGAAAATCGGAATGACGCGTGTTTACGACGCGAGTGGCAAAGCGACGCCGGTTACTGTGATTGAGGCCGGAGATAATACACTTCTCCAACTAAAGACCTACGAGAAAGATGGGTATAATGCAGTGCAGGTCGGTTTCGATAGGCAGAAGGAGTCTAGAGTTAGCAAGCCATTACTTGGCCATTTTAAGAAAAGCCATTCAGAGCCGAAGAAACTGATCAAAGAGTTCCGACTACCTGACGGGGCTTCATTAAATGGCGAATTAGATCTCTCAGTGTCTCAGTTCGAGGCAGGACAGTTCGTTGATGTGATCGGGCGCTCGAAAGGCAAGGGATTTCAGGGCGTAGTCAAAAAGCATGGTTTTGCGGGACAACCCGCGGCGCACGGCTCAAAAACGCATCGCCGCAACGGCGCCGTTGGAAACCGATCAACGCCGGGAAGGGTTTGGAAAAACATGGGAATGCCAGGCCATATGGGTGACGAGCGGGTCACGGTTCAGAACTTGCGCATCGCCCAGGTCAGGCCTGAAGACAAAGTAATTCTAATTTGCGGCGCGGTTCCGGGAGCAAACGGAAGCTATGTCGTGGTACGTCCGGCCAAGAAAAGACAGTCACTGATGGAGTAAAACTGGAATGAGCGCTATGGTTTTGACGGTTGCGGCGGCGAGAGACGCTAAGATTGAAGTGATTGAGAACGGCCGAGGAACTCAGGCAGTTCACGATGTGGTAGTAGCGATGAGAGCTGCGCGGCGCAGCGGGTCTGCCAACACGAAAACAAAAGCGGAGGTAGCGTACTCCGGTAAGAAGCCATGGCGCCAGAAGGGCACCGGAAGGGCCAGGGCCGGCTATCGATCGTCTCCGGTCTGGTCCGGTGGCGGTGTAGTGTTTGGTCCGAAGCCTCGCGACTATTCCAAGCGAGTTCCCAAGAGTGTAAAGCGTCTCGCGTTGTTGAAAGCGCTCAGTTCACGGATTATTGCTGGTGATGTGCTTGTTGTAGAGTCGGTCGGTGTTGCAGAAGCAAAGACCAAATCATTTGTTCAATTTTTAAGAGCGCAAACTGACGCCGAGAAAGTGTTGGTAATCAGTAACCACTTTGATGAAGGCACATACAAAGCTGCCCGGAATATCGGTGCTGTATTGTTAAACACCTCTGCAGAAGTAAATACAGAACAGTTGCTCGCCTTTCAGAAAATTATCATCACCGGACAGGCGCTTGGCTCCCTGGCGGAACGGGTAACATGAAAGAAGAAAATTACATCATCCATAACATTCGGCTCACAGAGAAGGCGAGCCTTTTGGGCGAGAAACACAATCAGTATGTGTTTCGTGTGGATCCGCGAGCGAACAAGGTAGAAATAAGAAAAGCGATCGAACGTTTGTTCGGTAAAAGGGTCGTGCGTGTTAACACTTGTCAATACGCGGGTAAGAAAAAACGTGAGCGGCGAGCCGACTTCGGCCGGAGGCCTCATTGGAAGAAAGCCATGGTGACATTGGCACAAGGGGAGAAGATCGACCTGGCCTGAGGAACCATATATGGCACTCAAAAATTTTCGCCCATTAACTCCGTCGCAGCGGTTTAAACAGACGCCGGCTTACGATGAGGTTACGAAAACCAAGCCCGAGAAATCGCTGACAGAACCTCTGAAGAAAACCGGCGGCCGAAACAATAATGGCCGGCTAACTTCGCGCCACATCGGCGGCGGGCATAAGCAGAAATACCGAATAATCGATTTCAAGCGAAAGATCCGGGATGTTGCCGCAACGGTTGAGGCGATCGAATATGACCCGAATAGATCGGCGCGCATTGCTCTGCTCCATTACGCTAACGGTGAGAAGACTTATATCTTAGCGCCAAACGGATTGCATGTTGGAGCCAAAGTGATTGCGGGTGATTCCGTTGCCCCTGAGATCGGAAATGCTCTTCCCTTAAAATCCATTCCCCTCGGGAGCGTCATTCACAATGTGGAGATTATCCCAGGTCGCGGGGGACAAGTGGCTCGAAGCGCGGGACAGCAAGCAATACTGACCAACCGTGAGGGCGGTTATGCTTTGGTGCGAATGCCTTCCGGAGAAATTAGACGAATCCACGAAAACGCTTATGCAACGGTCGGTCAGGTAGGAAACGTCGATCATATGAACGTCTCTAACGGCAAGGCGGGTCGCACTCGTTGGCTCGGCCGCCGTCCGCATGTGCGCGGAATGGTGATGAACCCGATAGATCATCCGATGGGAGGCGGCCAAGGAAAAAGTAAAGGTGGTGGTGGGCGGCATCACCCTGTCAGTCCCTGGGGGCAATTAGCTAAGGGATTCAAGACCCGGCGCAAACACAAACCGAGCGACGCTCTGATCATCGAGCGGAGGAAAGCGAAAAAGAAAGCGAGGTAAATCATGAGCAGGTCACTCAAGAAAGGTCCGTTCGTTGATGTAAATCTACTCGACAAAATCGAGAAAATGGGTGGGAGCGGCCCCAAAAAGCCGATCAAAACGTGGTCCCGTCGGTCAATGATCACACCGGACTTTGTCGGCCATACCTTCCTTGTTCATAACGGCAAAATTTTCAATTCGGTGTTCGTGACCGAAAACATGGTAGGCCACAAGTTAGGCGAATTTTCTCCTACTCGGACGTTCAAGAAACACGGAGCTCACACTGCGAAGGTAGCTAAGTAAAGGAGGGCTCCCGAGCGTATCATGCAGGTTACATCTACATATCGTTTTGCGAGAATTTCGGCTTTTAAGGCGCGTGACGTAACGCGCGAAATACAGGGTCATTCTGCTTCCGACGCGCTTGATCTGTTGACCTTCAGCCCAAAAAAAGCGGCAATGCTGGTAAAAAAGACATTGAAAAGCGCAATCGCCAACGCTGAAAACAACGCTCAGATGCAGGTCAGTACCCTTCTGGTGAAAGAAGCTGTGGTTGGTGAAGGTCCGACTTTTAAACGATTTCGCGCTCGGGCCAGGGGCAGCGCAAGTCCGCTTCGAAAGCGCACA
>JAFAXJ010000583.1 GCA_019241095.1 Verrucomicrobiota bacterium
CAAGAATAACGGCGAGAATACCTCCTGCCGAGCCAATGCCAACATTGAATTGCTGAAGACCCAACGAATAAACCAGGAAGGCAAGGTTGGTAGTGGCGTGTCCGGGACCGCCTGATGTCGTTGTATAGATCTCGGCGAAAATCGAAAGCAGGAAAATTGTTTCAATCATAACCACCACACCGATGGCACGTTGCAAATGCGGAACAATGATGAAGAAAAAAAGTTGAATCGGATTCGCTCCATCAATTGCAGCAGCTTCCTTTTGTTCGTTGTCTAGAGACTTCAACGACGTGAAAAGGATCAAGAAAGCAAACGGAAGCCATTCCCAAGCAACAATAATAATCACCGAAACAAGGGGGTAATTGCCAAACCAATCGATGCCCGGAAGTCCTACTTTATTCAGGACGAAGGCGATCAGCCCGTAGACGGGATGCATGATGAAATTTTTCCAAATCAGTGCACTCACCGTTGGCATCACAAAGAACGGAGCGATCACCAATAAGGTGGCGAGATTCTTCCCAAAAAATTCACGGTCGTAAAGGACTGCCAAGAGCGTTCCAAAGACGACCGTAATGACCAACACCGCTGCCATCAGGATGATTGTGTTGATGATCGCCGGCCAAAACGATTCATCTTCCACTAAGAACTGATAATTTTCTAACCCGGCGAACCCGCTCACATCCGGGTTCACTAGACTGAATCGGATGAAGGAAAAATAAACCGTTAAACCTAACGGAACGATCATCCACACGAACAATGCGATCACCGACGGTGCCTGTAAAAGTCCAAGCACCCGGTTGGGTTTTTCCACGCTCGCTTGTGCCCCCGCGGGAGTCGTGGCCGGTGGTTGGGTTGCTACGCTCATTGTTCTGCTTTCAGGCAACTTCAATTGGCCGGCTCGAATCGCCAATAACACGAGCCGGCATCACTTCATAGCCGGTTTACTTCAGAAGGCCAGCTTGTTTAACCGCCCGGCCTACCGCGGCTTGGCTATCCTTCAACGCCTGGTCAACAGACATTTTGCCGGCTAAAGCTCCGGAAATATTCTGACCAGTGACGGTTCCGAACGATTGAAATTCCGGAATACCCACGAACTGGATGCCGGTGTACGGCACTGGTCTGATAGCAGGGTTGGTGGGATCGGCGGTTTGCATCGCCTTCAGGGTGACTGGGGCAAAAGGTGCCGCCTTCTGATAGTCCGGGTTGTCATAGGTCGATTGCCTGGTACCCGGGGGAACCGTTGCCCATCCCGCATCCTCAGCAACCATCTTAATGTACGGTTTCGAGGTCGCCCAAAGCGCAAACTTCTCAGCTGCCTCTGGATTTTTGGCTTTGTTGGGGATAGCGAAAGCCCATGACCACAGCCAGTGCGAGCCGTTAGGCGTCACTGCTATCGGGGCAGCGGCAAAAGCTACCTTGTCCGAAACTTGCGATTGAGCCTTATCGTATAGAGGACCGCCACCCGAAGTTGCGTCGATCCACATCGCTGCTTTGCCGCTCGCAAAAAGAGTCAGGTTTTCATTAAACCCGTTGGCGCTCGCTCCGGGCGGACCGTCGGCCTTCATCAAGTCGACATAGAAATTGATAGCCTTCTTCCACTCTGGTGTATCGATCGTAGGATTCCACTTCATGTCGAACCAAGTGCCGCCGAAGGTATTGATCAAGGTACTGACGTAGGCCATGTTTTCACCCCAGCCGGGCTTTCCGCGCAAGGTGATGCCGTACATTTCTTTGGATTTATCGGTCAGCGCATCGGCAAACTTTTTGATGTCATCGTACGTGGGCTGATCAGGCATCTTGAGACCTTTTTGATCGAAGAGATCTTTGCGATACATCAGCATCGAACTCTCACCATAAAAGGGCAAAGCATAAAGCTTACCTTTGTAAGAGAGTCCATCACGAATTCCTTTAAATACATCGTTAATATCGTAGTCCGCGGGAATATTACCCATTTCTTTGAGCCAGCCGCGCTTAGCGAAAATCGGTGTTTCGTACAGTCCGATGAATACGAGGTCGAATTGTCCGCTTCCGGTAGAGATATCCGTCGTTACGCGTTGCCGCAGGATGTTCTCTTCCACCACTACCCAGTTCAATTTTATGTTCGGGTTCTCGGCTTCGAATTTAGGAGAGAGTCTTTTAAGTTCGATCATCGCCGGGTTGTTGACCGTTGCGATGGTTACAGTTTTTTGCTGAGCTAGCGCACTAGCAACAGTAAGTAGGACGGCTAACAGGGGGGAGGCAAATCGCTTCATGGTTATACTTTCTGGAAGGTGCAGAGTGGCGTTTTGCCAGACGCGCACCATATAGCTTCTTCACGATTGGTCTTACAAAAGTCAACTTCTTTACCTATCCAAACAAGTAAAAAAAAACGGCTAAGCCTTGATTTCCAAGAGGAACAAAATGGCTGTCCCATTTAATATATTCTTTCAGAACGCTTCGCATTCTTTTTGGCGACCAAGAAACGTGGAATGAGTTGGAATTCTCGAATCGCAAACGCTAGGAACGAGCTGATCCAAGGAGAGGAACTCAGTGCTTTTTTTAAAGCCTTTGCTTCGCTCCGGTCGAAACAGGGCGAAGCCGCGCTTCACAGAAGCCAATCGTCAGACCCTGCCCCCGTTCGAAGAAACTGGCCGAGATATCGAGCTCGTAAGGCTTGCTACTTTCGGGTAATCTGGCGTATTAACAGAATGGCCTTCGAGACATCAAACTTTCAGAAAGTAATTCTCAGCGATCAAGCACCGGCAGACCAGTCAATTGCAGGACATCGCGAAATACAAGTCGTTGTTCGCAGTCCTTCAGATGTCACTGAGCAAAGGTTAATTGATTTGGCCAGCAGCTTGACGCGAACTGCGCGTATGAATCAGGGTTGGAGTACCCTTCATGTGATCGTTGAGCCTCTCGCTCCGAAAGAGTTGCCGCCAATTGGAAACCCAACGCACACAGAAGGCGAAATCGAAGCGTGGATTGTTGAGTAACGAATTCTGCAAAGATTTTCTACATTGCTGCAGATAGGCTATTGCTCAAGAAATATGCCTTTTTCTTTTCAGGAATGATAACAATCCGGCGCCAAAAAGCGCAAAGACGGACGGTTCCGGCACGACGGAAAGGCGGCCGAAAAGGCCGTTGGAGTAGCCATCGGGACCAGCGGTGAAATACAGACTACTAGCGTCTCCTCCTAGTTTACCGTTCCCGACCTGCAGACCCCAGAGGCCGTCGATGCTGATCGGGTTTCCTTTTGTGTCGTCCAGCTGGCCGACAAAGTGGCCATTCGCGGTGTACGCGTTAATACGACCGTCGCCCAAATTGCCCACCAGAATATCATTGCTGAATGCTCCGAAGTTGCCTGGCGCCTTTGCTAGACCCCAAGGAGCGTTCAGCGTTCCCGCAGAAGCAAAGCGGCTGTCAAATGTGCCATCCGTATTGAAGACATCCACATAACCTGTGCCTAACCCAAACTGAATGGGGGGCCCAGGGCTCGTAGCGAGCTTGGCATACGCTACATAGAGCTTATTGCCAATTGCCTGGATGTTGTAAGGAGCAAAACCTTTGGGCAGATTGGGATCTGTAAAGTTGCCCGCAAGCGTTGTTTCCGCATAGTTCTTGTCAAACACCGCAATCCCTCCTTTGAGATTAGCAGCATAAAGATAAGTACTTGATCCGTCGGTTGCCTGCGCCAAGCCTACATAAGAAGCGGCCGGTTGCTCCACAGCCAATGCTGCCTGGGTCCCGCTCGGCCCGTTCCAGGCGGAGAGCGTTCCGTCTTCAGTAGCGAATATAAATGAGGCGGGTTTGCCGTTTACCAGGAAGTCTGTGGTATTAGTATCACTATTGAAAACGATGCCTGTTGGGCTGCCGTGAGTGAAATCACTGGTCACTAAACGAGGAATGTTTACCACTAAAGGATTGCCGACCGGAAAAGGATTTCCGGCGCTATTATACAGCGTTGAAGTTCCTGTACCGTTATTGGAAATCCAGAATGGGCTGCTGCTACTTTCAGCAATTCCCCAAGCGTTAACCAGATTCGGATCGAGGTTTTCAGCCTGAGCGGGCAAATTTGAGACAAGGTTTTCCTGAATATAGCTGTTTTGAGCCCGAACTGGACTGACCAAAAAAGTCAAGAGAGCGGATGCAGTTAGCACCGACCGCAAAGACATTGCAGACTGCTTCATATCGGGTGAAGATGAGGTTAAGATAGCCATGCTTAGCTATCCCGCTTATCTTCTACCGGCTCTGGTGATTGTCGAGCCGTCGCCCCGAACCAAAATACAATGATTTCAGTTATAGGCCTAAATCATTATGATTACAAACATTCCCCGCCTGTTACAGAATTGCTAATATGTTGGCATCTGATCTGGGCCAGACCTGTCGGGTTGATTTCAAAGACGCCTGCTACTGACAATGAGCGGAAATTTCGACATTACCCTCTTGGATCTCGATCGGCATGCCAAACAGTAAAACTCTGTCCGAAGTTCCTGGGCAGCTTGAGCTCCGAACTCATCGGGTAATTGTGTTTGTTTTATGAGAAGAGCATACTTACGGCTGTATGCACCGGAGTTAAGTCTCTTCAGGTAGTACTCCTTGAACTCCTGGCTAGGTTCTGTATTGATCGCAAGGGCATGAAAATCGTTGTTGCGTATTCGGGGGGGCTGGACACGTCAGTCATTTTGAGTTGGATCAAGGATTGTTACTCCGCGGAGGTTATCGCGTTCTGTGCTGATATCGGACAGGAAGAAGAGCTAGACGGCCTGGAGGAAAAGGCGTTAAAAACCGGCGCGTCCCGGTGTTTTGTGGAGGATCTCAGAGAAGAATTCGCGCGTGATTTCATTTTTCCGATGTTTCAGGCCTCCGCCCTTTATGAGAACCAATACCTGCTAGGAACCTCAATCGCTCGGCCGCTGATTGCAAAGAAGATGGTAGAGATTGCGCGTACAGAAAAGGCACACGCTATTGCTCACGGCGCTACAGGAAAAGGCAACGATCAGGTTCGGTTTGAACTTACGGCAGCAGCTCTAGCTCCGGAAATCAAGGTCATCGCTCCATGGCGCTTGGAAAGGTTCCGAGAACAGTTTCCGGGCCGAGCAGAGATGATCCTCTACGCTGAGAAACATGGGATACCGGTGGCCGCAACGGCAAAGAAACCTTATTCGATGGATCGCAACCTCTTACATGTCAGCTACGAAAGCGGTATTTTAGAAGATCCGTGGATTGACGCAAGCGGCCCGGAACTGCGTGACATGTATAAACTCAGTGTCGCTCCGGAAGATGCACCAGATCAGGCGGAATATCTCGACTTTGAGTTTGAGCGCGGAATGTGTGTTGCCCTTGGGCACGAAAAACTACAGTCGATTTTGGATTATTTGGGATTCGAAGGCGATCGGGCAAAAACAGAAGAGGGGCGTATCCGATTATCTCCATATTGGGTGATGAAGGCGCTGAATTATTTTGGCGGTCGGAACGGGATTGGCAGGGTGGATCTGGTAGAGAATCGTTTTGTGGGCATGAAGAGCCGCGGTGTGTACGAGACGCCAGGTGGCGCGATTCTTTTCTTTGCCCATCGACAAATCGAATCGCTGACCATGGATCGCGAAGTGATGCATTTAAGGGATGGACTTGGTCCGAAGTATGCAGAACTGGTCTACAACGGCTTTTGGTTTGCTCCCGAGCGCGAAGCCATCCAGGCGTTAGTTACGGAGTCGCAAAAGAGTGTGACGGGGTTGGTCCGTGTCAAGCTGTACAAGGGCAACATTATTGCGGCAGGGCGCAAAAGTACGTTAAGCTTATATAATCCAAAGATTGCTACGATGGAGGCGGATCCTACGCAGGCATATAACCAATCGGACGCTACCGGTTTTATAGCCTTAAATGCCTTGCGTTTGAAAGTGGCGGCACAGGCTCAAGGTCGCTGGCAGGCTAACAGCGAAGCGGATGGAACGGGTGAAGCGATTCAGCGGAGAAGGTAGTCGACAAACCTGGACAGATGTCAGCACCGAGAGCGAGGTCTGTCGAGCCGTCAAATCCAGTTGCGGGAGAGTCAGCCTTTGAATTACCACGATTCACGAAGAGAGCCAAGACTCTCGTCTCACTAGGTAAGCTTAAATTTGGGCGAGTAATCCTCTACTAAGTCCGCAACCGAGGACCAGAGATTGGCGGCGGCATCGACTCGAGCAATCAGCGAAAGAGCGCCGCTGGGATCGAAGATTATGCTCCAATGCAATTGAAAGTGTGCCGGTTTCACCGTAAACACTTCAGCCCCCTGCAGCGCCCCTTTATCGCCAAAGTAGTATGTCTCGTTAAGCGCATAGAGTGTTTGCAACAAATAGAATCCTATTTTTCCCAAGGAACAAATCGTGTTCCAGTTATCCGCCCGTTTAGCAAATGTGTATGCATGAACTAGGGTAAACTCTGCCGACCATAATGAATTATGAACAATCTTCTGCTTTAGGCAAGGGGGGTAGGTCTCAATAGATTTCTTTAACATTTGGGTCAGGTTATTGGTATCGTAAAGGGGCACGAGACAGCACACCTCTGCTAGATAGATAATGCTTGTAAATCCGAAGGTAGGTTGTTGATGAAAATCATGATCATATTTCCCTTGTTTCGCCTCTTCGATCGTCCGCATGACCTGAACTACATTTCGAAATAAGAAATCTACATTTCCCTGTTCCGTCCTGATCCAAGCGCCACCGTTCACCCATGGGCCCCAGTCATAGAACCCACTGACTATGGGTTCAGTGCCAGCAACTGCTATCGTCCGAGCGACCGTCCGGATCTTCTCGATATCAGGTGGATGGTTCTCATGATAATAGATCCCAATATCAAGATCGGAGCCGGGCAGCGCAGTCCGCCTAGCGCAAGATCCACCAAGGACTACTGCAAGGATGTTAGGAATTGCTTGGAGTCTGGATGCGATTTTCGAGACGCGCTGGCTGATGTCATCGCCATTCGAAAGAGGCCCAACCCTCATAACGCCATTTCTCTCGTTGTTCGTTTGGCGACCAGCTCCGTGCCGTTCGCATCCAAGGTGGCTCTCAATTTTGGAAGCGCATCAGCATGCCGTGTGCGAAGAAATGTCAACAGCTTCTCTCTCAGGTCGCAACGCAAATCCCAGACCTTTACGGCCGTTGCCGCGCTGACAAGGATTCGGATCTCGATGCAATTCACTTTAAAATCAGTGACTTGCAGATTACAAACACGACGGTCCCAGAGCGGTGCGGTTTCTAAAACCCGTTGCGTTTCGCCCCTTAGTTCGTCCAAGTCGATCGTGTGATCAAGGTATAGGAAAACCGTGCCGATAAGGTCGGAACTATTTCGAGTCCAATTCTGAAAAGGTTTATCGATGAAATAGGTAATTGGTAGAATCAATCGGCGTTGGTCCCATGCTTTCAGGACCACGTAAGTAAGTGAGATTTCTTCGATTTCGCCATATTCGCCTTCTACTAAAACCATATCACCAATCTTCATGGGTTCGGTTATGGCAATCTGCAATCCGGCGATAATCGTGGATAGCGATTTCTGGGCAGCTAAGCCAACAATCACTCCGGCAACGCCTGCTGAAGCAAGCAAACCGGCGCCCAACTGGCGCACCGGTTCAAAATCCATGAGAATCGTTGCACACGCTATCAGGAAAATAACGAAAATGGCTAACTGCCTAAAAACTCGGACCCGGGTCAGTATCCGGCGTTGCCGATAGTCGTCATACTGACCGATTTTCGCACGGACAGCGGTCATAGATTCTAAAGCGAAGACAATTTGGATCGCAAGCAGTGTATTGATAATAATGCCGGCGATAGAAATGAGGCGAAAGGTCAGTGAGCGAAGCGGATCTGGTAAGTTGAGCAGGTAATTGAGCGTATTAACAGCAAGCAGAACTAGATTATAGTACAGGGCTCTACCTAACACCGGGAAAGCGGGATAGTACCATTGCGCAGGCGTTCGCTTTGCACATCCTTTCAGCCAGTTTTCAACAAGCCGAACAACCTGAAACAGGAAAACAAAAAAGCTGAGATAATATCCCATCTGCGCCAGTTTACTGGCAATCGCGGATGTAGCGATTCGCCCATTGAGAGGTAAGTGAGGCACAATAGGAGAAATAAAAAGGTAGATCGCAGTAACAAGAAAACCTATCGAAAAAGCGTTCCATGCGGCAGACGCAATGCCGTAGCGCCAATAACGCAGCGCGCCGTTATTTTTGCTGCGGGCGAGATATTTCAGGATCAGTAATCGCACGAGTTGGAGCAATAACGAGACCAGGAGCAACGAGGCGATACCGAGAATGAGGTTCGCAGGGGTAATGCCTAGGAATAGATCCTGTTGACTCCAGTCACCGAGAACTGCACCCAATTTGATTGACTCCGCATCAAGAGATCGAGCAAAGCTCCTGCCCAATGCTTCAAGCCAGTAAACGTGAATGCGAGGTACGACGGCTTGAAGCTGCGCCGGCTCGACCGGGGTAGGAGTAGGAGTGGGGGAGGATGTTACGGTTTGCGCCCATGCCGTTGCATGGAGGCAAAACCAGCAGAGAATTAGAAATCCTTTGCGCATACCGCAAGGCCTAGTGCAGGAGATTGATGAAATCAATAGGCTCGAAGCCTTTACGACGAACCCAACGAGTCTGATAGGTCCCATGCGGCACATCAGATTCATGAAACATATCGGCTTGGGTACCGCCCCAAATTTACGCGGATGGCCGGATCTGGTACGATCGCGCCAGCTCACAGAATTGTTTCACCTGATCGGCTTGCCACGATTGATCACGGCCAAGTTCGGCGGCTAGGAGCTCGGCAACCCATGGTGCGGCCTCAACCGCCGCAGCCGAGTCCAGAAGAAGCGCGCGAGTGCGCCGCGAAAGAACATCCTCCACAGTACGGGCCATTTCCTCTCGGACCGCCCATAGGACCTCGGCTCTAAGGTAGGGTAAGCGCGGGTGAACCAGTTCGCCAAATCCATTTGAAGCGGCCAGCAAGGTGACCTTTTCGCGCTCCGCGCCATAGACAGCCAAATGTTCCGGAGGAGAAAAGATCTCAGGAGCCTTGCTGCTTCCATGCAGTGGCAGGTTTGTAGTTCGAGATGGTGATCTTGCCACACCACCCACATCGCAAACATGGTCGATACAGTCCTCAGCCATGTGACGGTAGGTGGTCCATTTACCCCCGGTGATTGTAATCAGTCCACTGGTGGAAACAATCACGGTATGATCTCGAGACAACGCCGCCGTCGAGCTGCCTTCTCCTGCTCTAACCAATGGACGAAGCCCAACATAACACGATAGCACATCGGATTCAGATGGATCTCGGTCGAAGTATTTTGCAGATTCCGTTAGCATAAAATGAATCTCGTCTTCCTGGATGGTTGGCTCTGCGATCGGCTCGGGCACTTCATGATCCGTGGTGCCGATAATAAGACGATCATGCCAGGGAATACCAAATAGGACCCGGCCGTCCGAAGTTTTAGGAATCATCAGAGCCGAGCGGCTTGGAAGGAATTCTCGAGGCAAAACCAAGTGTGCACCTTGGCTGACGGCGAGGAGTTTCCGAGCATCCGGCTCGTCAAGACGCCGGACAGCATCTACAAACACCCCGGTAGCATTTACTACTATCTTTGCCGCAACCTCGTGCTCGCTCGATGTCTCGCGATCCCGCACGATCGCACCAGAAACTTTGCCGTTTTGCTTTGTCAAATCGACCACTTCAACGTAATTGGCAATTGTTCCTCCGAGATCCCAAAAGGTGAGTGCCAAACTGATTGCCAGGCGGGAATCATCAAACTGGCCGTCCATGTAAAGGATTCCACCTTTTAAGCCTCTGGTCTCGAGCGTTGGAAGATGATTGAGTGTCTCCGATCTGGAAAGAACTTTGGAGTGGCCAAGTGATAACTTGCCTGAGAGAAAATCGTAAATTTTCAGACCCACGCCGTAAAACGGCAGTTGCCAGAGATGGTAAGCCGGGATTACAAACTGCAACGCATGAACAAGATGTGGCGCATTCTGAAGCATAAGACCACGTTCACGCAGAGCCGCTCTGACCAAGGTGATGTTGCCTTGCTCCAGATACCGCACCCCGCCGTGAGCCAGCTTAGTGCTTCGACTGGAAGTACCCTGTGCGAAATCGAACCTCTCCACTAAAAGGGTTTTAAGACCTCGAGCCGCGGCTTCCACGGCAGTCCCTAACCCGGTAGCTCCGCCACCGATCACCAGGCAATCCCACTTCGTTGAACGATCGGATATCGCTCGGATAGCTTCAGTTCGATTCACATGAATTAATCCGCCCAGGACCTCGATCGTTCTAGCGCTTTCTTCCAGCCTGTTCGCAATTTTTCCCGCTGATCGGCAGAGATACGAGGTTCAAACGAGCGATCGGACATCCATTGAGAAGAGATTTCCTCAAGTGATTGATAGAAGCTGACTGCTAATCCTGCCAGGTAGGCGGCTCCCATTGCGGTTGTTTCGGTCTTTTTAGCGCGAATCACCGGCACCCCCATCAGATCCGCTTGAAATTGCATCAGCGCATTGTTGGCGCTTGCACCGCCATCCACACGTAACTCGGCGAGCTGGATCTCTGAATCGGATTCCATCGCTGTCAGGACATCACTGACCTGGAATGCGATTCCTTCCAGCGCTGCCCTTGCAATGTGTCCAGCCGTAGTGCCCCTGGTGATTCCTAGAATTGATCCTCTGGCGTAAGCGTCCCAGTGAGGAGCACCTAAACCGGCAAAGGCCGGAACCAGGTAAATACCCCCGGAATCGGGAACACTTGCTGCCAATGGTTCCACCTCTGGCGAAGTCCGGATGAGCCCGAGCCCATCTCGTAACCATTGAACAACCGCACCGGCGATAAAAATGCTACCCTCGAGCGCATATTCGGTCTGTCCCGCTCTTCTCAAAGCAATGGTCGTCAACAGCTTATTGCGAGAGGCAATCGACTCGAGGCCCGTGTTCATCAACATAAAACAACCTGTCCCATAGGTATTTTTGACCATGCCGGGCTTGTTGCACATCTGGCCGAAAAGTGCGGCCTGCTGGTCACCAGCAATCCCGGCAATCGGAAGGCTAGAGAGAGCACCGGTCGTCTCACCGTAGACCTCGCTAGAGCTTTTAACAGCAGGCAACATGGAACGCGGCACGCCGAGTATTTGAAGCAGTTCGTCATCCCAATCCCGCGTGTGAATATTGAAAAACATCGTGCGCGAAGCATTGGTTTCATCCGTAACATGCACTTTGCCGCCGGTTAGTTTCCAGATAAGCCAGGAGTCAACCGTGCCGAAGGCTAGCTCTCCATGGTCAGCCTTCTCGCGAGCACCTTGTACGTTCTCGAGCATCCATTTAACCTTAGTACCCGAAAAATACGGGTCGATTACCAGACCCGTTTTATCCTGGAAGAGCTTTTCGAGACCATCCGCACGCATTTGATCGCAGATGG
>JAFAXJ010000690.1 GCA_019241095.1 Verrucomicrobiota bacterium
TTTTGCTGGAGCCGCGGCATTGTATTCCAAAACTTGTCCCATCAGCGGACCAGCCTTGATCAGGTCCTCATTGCTGAAACTAGTTTTTATCGCCAGAGGATATTGCCCCTCAATCGATAGCTTTTTTGCTGAGTCAGGTGAGGTGAGGAATTTCATCCATTCAACGACCGCCTGCTCTTTCGTTTTGTCAGTCTGCTTTGCGGCACCCCATAAATTCAGGGAGTCGGTGACGATATATCCCGGCGGGACCTTATTATCGCCGTTCGTAGGCGCTAGCGCTACGGCTACATCGCCCGGTCTCCCGGATTGGGTTTCGATAGCGCTGATCAACCAGGGACCATCAATAACCATAGCCGCCTTTGCTGTAAGAAAATTATTGGAGCTGATTGAGTAGTTAGCACCTACGGCATCGGCCGTAGTATAATCAAAGAGTTTCTTTAGCTGTGTCGCACCTTGCACCACGTCCGCAGCGTTGAGCGGATGACCGGGTTCAAAGATGTCGACGCCACCTGCTGCCGTAGTCAGGTACGTAAAGGCGTTCATGGTATGCCAGGCATCATCAGCAGTCATTAACGCGATGGTGGGCAATCCGTTCGCTTTCAGCTTATCGGCATCCTGAAAGAACTCGGTCCAGGTGATGGGAAATTTCTCTATGCCCGCCTTTTTCAGAAGATCTTTATGATAATAGAAGAGCACAGGAGCTTGGTCGCTAGGTATAGCAACAATTGCTCCGTTTACAGTTACAGCTTCAAGGTTGTTCGAACTGAAGCGTGCCTTCCACGTCGGGTCAGCATTCAAGTAGGCAGACCAGTCCATTAATTTGCCGGACCGCTCGCGAGTGAGATCGCTTGGATTATAATTATATAGGAAAACATCAGGCGGAGACCCTGCGGCGATCATCGTTCTAATCTTTTGCTGCAGGGTCGGCCAATCCGGGTCCGGATTCGAGATTACCTGAATCTTGTCCTGATGAGCCTGATTGAACTGGCCAATCAATTGGTTAAGCACCTTCCCGCGGGCCACGTCCGAAGTGAAGTTTGATAACACTGTGATTTTTATCATCGCAGCTTTGTTTATGCCGGCCGCATGGATCGATGGGAGGCCCGAGGCGAAGACTATGAGCAGAAAAGTGAGAAAACGGGTAGTGAGAAACAGAGATGGACAAATTTCAAGCATAACAAGACCTCCCCCTCGATGCTATCCGAGATTAACCCATTTGCAAGCTCTGCGCCGTCTTCTGGAAGGTTGGAAAACTTTATAGCACTTTCGAATCTTGTTTGTTAGAAGCCACATGCTTTCAACGAGAGAGCCTGATTCGGTTTAGGCCAGTGCCGATGGGCGGTTAGCGGTTCGCGTTGATGGCCCAATGGGATGCAACGTAGTAAGTTAGTTCCTATTGCCACCTATGCGGCTGACTCTGAGGTGACCTGCGGACAAAAATGATTTTGCTATGCCAAATCAACGTAGATACATCTCTGCAGCAGCGAAGCTGCTTTCAATGACGCAGAGGATTGAGAAGTCCTCTCGCGCGCCTATAGCGCTTATTCGAATTGTTAGTTGTCCTAGGGCTTCACCCCAGGCCTTTCTAGCTCGCGGCATTGCCGCTCAGTAGAAGATGTCAGCTCCCAGGACTCTGATGCTTGGAGTTGAAGTCCATGTTAGTTTGCCCAGGGCGCCCCCTTGAGGCTCTTCTAACTGCGCCGTTGCGGCTCAGAAGAGACCTAGCTGCCAGATTCTGATGCTGCGAAGGTGATGTACGATACCGGGAAAGTTTCGAATAGGTCATTCCCCCTAGTTCATGAAGCCCAATCGTGGCCGCGTTACTCCGAAAAGGATCAACTTTGCGCTCCTGCCTCTTGACTGGTTAATTCTGATTGTTTTAGCCTTTGCCGGTCAGTCTACCACTCTGATTCAAAATTCCCCAGGAGCCTACTATGTCCAAAAGAGTTCTGATGTCGCTTCTTTGTTTCGTAGTTTTGTTTTGCACTCCGTTTCCAGCACAAGCTCAGTGCAAGAAGCCAAAAATTGGTTTTCTGCCGGGCGTCGTCGATCCGTTCTACCAAACAATGGAAATTGGTGTCGCCGATGCAGCAGGTCCTGGATTTAATTGCTAAACTGCGCGAAGAACAGGTGCCGGTTATCCTCATCAGCCATACATTACCAGACGTTTTTGCGGTCACTAATCGCATCATTGTCATGCACCGGGGCCGCACAGTGACAGAGAAGCTCACCAAGGAAACGAACAGCTCGGAAATTGTACAATACATGGTGGGAACCCTCGATGATACCCGTGAAAGCTGAAATCTGAAAAAAACCGGCTGCAGGCGTTTTCGGAGGGTATGTCGAGAACATTTCTGAATTAGCTCAAGGCATCCCGGGCAAGGCTTAATCGCTCGGTCGGGCCTCTTCTACTTAACATCGGCGCAATTATAGGAGCATGTGCCGTTAATGGCGCAGTTCATCTGCGATGCCTGGCGATTTAATATTCAATTTACGGCGGCTCTAGATCGAGTTAGTGTCGGGCGCCAGCCCTTCCCCCATCGTAACCTTCCACCAAACTAGGAATATCGCATGATTAAGCTAATCGCAGTATGTGCCGTCTCAGCCTTTACTGGCGTTATGATTCAGAAATCGCGCGCGCAGGATCAGGAACTTAAGATCGGAGTCGTTGCTGCGGAGTCGGGGTCCTTCGTATCGGCCGGAAATACAATTGTGGCAGCGGCGAGACTTGCCAGTCAGCAAATCAACGACTCCGGAGGCATCAATGTTGGTGGTAAAACCTATAAGATTAAACTTTATATTCGCGATAATCGCACTGATGTGAACGTGACCATCGCCGCCGCTCGCGAACTGGTCAACGATATCGGCGTTACAGCTATATGGGGCACTGAAACTCATGATTTTTCTGTCTCGATGGCCAAGATCACCGGTTCGGCGAAGGTATTACAGTTTTCTGGTAACAGCTCTTTAGGCGCCGTGTTGGACGATAAGTCAGTAGCGCCAGGAGGATGGCTGCATTACACATTCCAAACAGAACCGCAAGAATGGCAGCGCAGCGGTAGCACGGCAGAGGGCGTTCTGACTCTTTTGACACCTTTGCTTCCCCACCCTCCTCAACATTCAGTCGTTTTTGTGGGCAATGATGCGACTGGACAGTATTTGTCTTCCCATTATGTCAAAGCACTCGAAGCGCGAGGACAAAAGGTCGATCTAGTCAAATATCCGCCAGATACCACCGACTTTTCGCCTCTCTTGACCCGCATCAAAGGACTGAATCCCGACATAGTACACTTCTGGTATAACGGAGATTCAACTTTGACTGCCTTCCCTCAAGCGCTGAAGCTGGACGTCGCGCCCTCCTATTTTCTGTTCGGCGTGGACCCGGGTATCTACCAGCAACGCCAACTGAAATCCGATAAACCAGTGACGCTAAGCTGCGTTCCGGTTTGTTGGGGCGCATCTCCCTCTCCTGTGGTTCAGGAATATTTCAAAAAGTATTTTGATCTTGGTGCTTCCAAAGGCCCACAATCCTCAGTCTCTCTACTGTACTATGACTATTTTTTCATGTACGCGAAAGCGTTGGAGAAAGTCGGTTCGATTGACAAGCCGGACCAGATCGTGGATGCGCTTCTTTCAATGAGCTATCAGGGAGTGGTCTCGCCTGTGCCACTTACCTTTAACGTGCACCATCAAGTGACGTTTGCCACCCAAGTATCTCTCGTTAAGCCGGGCACCTCCGACCAGTTCGTCTCTACTATACAGCAACCACCACCATCGCCGCCTCCAGGTGATCCAGGAGGCTAGCTCTTCAGTGTTTGTGCACCAATGGAGATCTTTTTCCAACAACTGGTTAATAGCCTTTCGGTTGCAAGTGTTACGATCTTGATCGGCATGGGTATAACTCTGATTTTCGGACTGGCTGGTATTGTTAATTTTGCGCATGGTGAGTTCCTGATGGTCGGCGGGATGGCTACTTGGTTCCTGGTCTCAGCTGGGATCAATTTCTTCATTGCCGTCCTTGGCGCTATGATTCTGGTCGGCTTTCTGGGGTTCGTGGCGGAAAGAGGCCTCTTTCGATTCACCTTGGAGCGCCCAATGAACGGGTTCATAATGTCAATTGGTTTGAGCGTTATCCTTCAGCATGTCGTTATTCGTCTGTTCAATGAGGTGCAAAAAACTATTCCGGACCCGATTGGCCAAGTTTGGGTCGTGCATGGTGTGGATATCATCGTCATGCGTGCAATTGTAATTGCAATCACTGCGATTGTTGTTGCGATCACTTATTTCTGTATCTCTCGGAGCCGCTACGGGTTGGCCCTAACGGCGAGTATTGCTGACCCGGATACGGCTGCCCTCATGGGCATACCTGTGCGGCGATATGTGACCGGCGTGTTTATTTATGGCAGCGTTCTAGCGGGCTTGGGCGGCGCTTTGATGATAGCGCTCTTCCCAATTACGCCCTTTACGGGAAGTGTTGTCATCATCCGCGGATTTGCAGTCTCCCTGATTGGCGGACTGGGTAATGTCGGGGGCGCTGTGGTAGGCGGCCTTCTTCTCGGCCTTGTTGATGGTTTGAGTGCCGGATACGGATTTCCAGAATGGACCGATGCCTACTCGTTGGTGCTCATGATTGCGATCCTGATTGTGCGTCCTCAAGGGTTATTGGGCGGTACACTCGGTCCCAAAGCCTCTTGAAGAGCACCACTGGCATTCATATCGCGGATCAATTACAAAGGCCCGCAATTCTGAGGTTCAGTTCTAAACAAATTTGATTCGCAACCGAAGCTGATCGCAAATCATCATAGCAAGCGAGGGTCCGAGGAAGCTTCATGGCTGAGGCCGCCTTCTCTGGTAGAAGTCGTTGCAGCCATTTTGATCTTGGCTTTCCTGATCGCCTTTCCGCTGCTCAATCTCGGTTACCGCTTTTTATCTCTCGCCATTACGACCGGTGTCACGGCCATAGCGCTTTATGGGCTTGGCATCCAGTTTGGGCAGGCAGGAATTATGTCGGTCGGGCACGCGGCATTCGTGGGCATTGGCGCTTATACTGCGGCGATTGTTGCGGGTATGTTTGGTATCGGCTTCTGGCTAGCCATACCGCTTTCTATCGTAATGTCGGCTTTGTGTGCGGGGATGGTAGGATTGCCGTCGCTGCGGGTTGGCGGCCAGCACTATATTATCATCACTTTCTGCTTCTGCGCGCTGCTCCAGATAATTCTGACTAACGGGGGTACTTTCACAGGGGCGGCGACCGGTTTGGATGTCGGCTCGATTGACCACTTGTTCGGAATAAACTTCGATCAACTCCGGAACATCTATTACCTAGTCACTCTCGTGCTCATTATATGTCTCGTGACAACGTACCTCATCATAAACTCGCCTTACGGTAGAACGCTTCGTGCGATTCGCGAAAATGAAATGCTGGCGCGGGCTATCGGCATAAATATCGGCCTTCATAAGATTGGCGTGTTTATGGTCAGCGGAGCCTTCGCGGGAATGGCGGGAATTCTCCAGGCTTATTACCTTCGCCACATATCCCCGATTCTCTACGGACCTTTCCCCAGCCTGTATCTCGCGCTGATGATAATGCTTGGCGGGTCCCGGCTGATTTACGGTCCGCTCATTGGAGCCGTAATTGTGAGTTTTCTCCCTGAGATCATGCGTCTAGACCCGATCGATTCCAGGATTGCTTATGGCATCGGCCTGCTAATAGTTGTCCTTTTATTGCCTGGAGGAGTTAGCGCGGGTCTGCTAGACATTTATCGGCGGTTACGGCCAAGATCACTCAAGTAGGAGATTACTAATTGCCGGCACTTGAAGTTATCGGGCTTCAGAAGGAATTCGGCGGGGTGACAGCCTTGGCAGGAGTCGATATCTCAATCGAGACCGGAAAAATCGCCGGGATCGTTGGGCCAAACGGCTCCGGCAAAACGACCTTGTTCAATGTCGTAGCAGGGGTTTATAAGCCCACAGGAGGCCGGGTACTCTGGCACGGGAAAGACATCACTGGCAAGCCCACTTATGAAATCAACCGGCGTGGCCTTGCACGCACATTCCAGCAGGCGATGTCTTTCTCCGGACTTTCTGTTCGCGAGAACGTTCAGATTTCTTACGAACATGGGCGTTCGCATTCGGCAACTTCACAACGAAAAATCAACTGGAGCTCTCCAGACGAAATCCTAAGTTTTGTAGGCCTCGACCGCGTTGCCAATGAACTGGCAGGCTCAATGCCCTTCGGAAATCTCCGCCTGTTGGGTCTAGCCCTGGCTCTGAGTACAAACCCGTCTCTCCTTTTGCTGGACGAGCCGGCCGCCGGCTTAAGCGAAAATGAATCGGAGGTGCTTACGAATTTAATTCTAAGGCTGGCCGAGATGGAGATCGGCGTCTGTCTTATCGACCACGATATGTTCTTTATGGGCGCCTTATGCGAACGGCTGATCGTTTTAAATTTCGGAACGAAGATCGCCGAAGGACCACCGAGCATTGTTCTGAACGATCCAAGTGTGGTTGAAGTGTATCTTGGAATTGAAAAATGAGTTTGCTCCAAGTCCAAAACCTAAGCACCGCTTACGGCCCTATCATGGTGAACCGCGAGGTGTCTCTGATCGTGAATGACCAAGAAATCGTGACGATTCTCGGCCCCAACGGTGCAGGGAAATCAACTTTGCTACGTTCCATCTCCGGACTGTTGAGACCGAAAAAAGGTGCTATTCGGTTCAATGACCGCAATGTTACCGGCGCGCCAGCCGATCGCATGGCCAGCATGGGCGTAGTCATGGTGCCTGAAGGACGTCACATTTTCCCCGACCTGACGGTCCAGCAAAATCTTCGCCTCGGCGCCTACTGCAGAACGGATCACAACGCGATTGAGCAGGACATTGCTTTGATGGAATCCTATTTCAATGTATTAGCGGCAAAAAAGCATGCAAAGGGCAGCGCGCTGAGCGGCGGCCAGCAACAAATGTTAGCCATTGCGCGCGGGTTGATGGCACGTCCACGGATCCTTTTGCTCGACGAGCCTTCGCTCGGGCTGTCTCCCATTCTTGTCAAAGAAGTGCAGTCAGTTATCGCCGACCTGCGGTCAAAGTTCTCGGCGGCCGTCCTTCTGGTTGAGCAGAATGCCGGTCTGGCACTTTCCGTTGCGGAGAGAGGTTACTTTTTGCAGCACGGGAGAATCGTGGGATCCGGCACCATCTCGGAATTGAAAGATCATGCGTTGATCCATGAAATCTACTTGGGACAGCATAGCAGGCCCAAATCTGTCCGACCCTCCGCTACTTAGTCTAGACCACCACGACCCCCCTCTGAGGTTGTTTGGTGCAGCGCCTCACGATGATGCGTTTATAGCCCGGCAATGACTTTGGCTAGAAGGGATCAATGACTTGGGCGGGTGCTTCGTTTCTGGCGACGCTGGACCCGGCCACCAGCGCGATGAAGGAGCCTATGCACGACCGGCCCGGGAGATTGCGGCGTCCAACCGAGTGCACTGCCGGCGATGTCCGAAACGATCGACCTGAAGCTTTGGCGCCTTGGCCTTCATGGGTCCGGCCCAGCGAATCACGCCGTCCAGTGGTAGACCGCTTGGTGGAGGAAGATTTCACCGTGGACAATTGCTCATCAGCGCGTTTACTGCCGGAGGGCCGAGACTTTACCGGCCGGCCTTTGTGGTTTTGATCGTCACGCAGAAGGCCACTCGGAGTGATGAGCCGGACCTGGATCAAATATTGGAGGCGGAGGCCCAAAGCGGCCAAGGAATCTATGCTGACAGCGGGCTCGTTCAGCCGACACAACCCTGAAGAAGCGATTTGTTGTCAGTAATGTGCAATAGAGATGGCGTGGAATGGACACTATCTTTCCCAAAAAATAAGTTTGAAGAAATGCCTTTAAGTCCTGAGAAATGAACATGAATCGAAACGATACCCGGGAAGCAATTGATAGCGCAAAGACTGTTCTTGGCATTGAGTTCGGCTCGACGCGCATCAAGGCGGTGCTGATCGGCGAAGATCATACACCGATCGCGTCGGGAAGCTATGATTGGGAAAACCGGTACGAAAATGGCATCTGGACGTACCGTCTCGAAGATGTCTGGACAGGCTTGCGGGAGAGTTATCGGAAGCTTAGCAAGGAGGTTTTCAACAATTACAACACTCCGCTGCAAAGTATTGGTGCCATTGGCTTCAGCGCGATGATGCACGGTTATATGGCATTCGATAAGAACGGAAATCTCCTCGCCCCATTTCGTACATGGCGAAACACGACCACCGCGCATGCCGCGACGGCCCTCGCTGAACTGTTCCAATTTAATATTCCCCATCGATGGAGCATTGCCCACCTTTACCAGGCGATATTGAACAAGGAACCCCATGTCAAAGACATTACCTATCTGAGTACCCTCGCAGGCTATGTCCATTGGAAATTGACAGGGCGAAAGGTGTTAGGCGTCGGCGACGCGTCGGGCATGTTCCCCATCGACAGCCAGACCGACGATTACGACGCAGGCAAGGTCGGGGTGTTTAATGAACTGCTCGCAATGGAAAACATCACCTGGAAGCTCCCGGACATTCTTCCGACGATCCTTGTGGCAGGAGATGCCGCAGGGGTGCTTACCGAAGAAGGCTCTCAGCTTGTCGATCCAACGGGCAAACTACAACCGGGTATTCCACTCTGTCCACCCGAGGGTGACGCGGGAACAGGCATGGTGGCCACAAACAGCGTTGCCGAGCGAACGGGAAACGTTTCCGCAGGAACGTCCGTCTTCGCCATGATCGTTCTGGAAAAGGAACTCTCGAAAGTACACCCGGAGATCGACATGGTGACGACGCCCAACGGCAAGCCGGTAGCCATGGCACACAGTAACAATTGCACGACCGATCTCAACGCATGGGTCGGCCTATTCCGAGAGTTTGTGGACGCGCTTGGCTTGGAAATAAGTCAAGCCAAGCTGTTCGAGATATTGTACAAAAAGGCACTCACCGCGGATGCGGATGGCGGCGGACTTCTCGCCTACAATTATTTTTCGGGTGAGCCCATCACCCACCTCGAAGAGGGCCGTCCACTGTTCGTCCGTACGCCCGAAAGCCGCTTCTCACTTCCGAACTTCATGCGTGCGCATCTTTTTTCGGCACTCGGTACATTGAAGATCGGAATGGACATCCTCTTTGAAGAGGAGAAAGTGAAGATCGACAAGGTCCTGGGTCACGGTGGCTTCTTCAAAACGGAGGAGGTGGGCCAAAAGATCATGGCGGCAGCCATGAATGTTCCCGTGTCCGTGATGGAGACCGCTGGCGAGGGGGGCGCATGGGGAATTGCATTGCTGGCCTCCTATATGCTTCGTAAGAAGGAGAATGAACCATTGGAAGCCTATCTCTCCAACAAGGTCTTTGCAGGGGACAATAGCACGACGATAGCTCCTGATCAGGGTGATGTTGATGGTTTTAAGGCCTTCATGGAACGTTACAAAGAGGGAATTTCAATCGAACGAGCCGCCGTGCAGGCGCTTAAGTAGAATCTTATGCTAAGAAAACGGGGAAGTGTTTTGTTCGAAGACTAGGAAGGAACTCGTTCAATTGCACCTGGAATTGCCGAAGCACACCCAAACACCTGTAATGCGGAGCAAGGCCACGGCTTGTGTGCTCCAAGCGCGCAGGATGGCGTTCCTGTCTTGGTTGGACGTTTGTTGCTGATGGCCGTGACCCTGAATGCGAGCTGGCGTCTTCATGCCTTATACACTTCCAGTCACGGCGGTGCGATGTGCCCCGGAGAGACGGCCATCAGGCCTGGGGAGAAACTCAGCCTTCAGACTGGTGTCGAGGGTCGATCTCTTAGGACAGCTTTTTTCCCCGAAAGTGATTCTCGGACCGCAAACGGACTCAGTTCTCGATCACGTTCTGCATTTTCATACAAATTGGTCAAGTATTTCGGTCGGGCAAGCAAGGATCCGTTCCGAGCAGTCCTTATACCTTTCAGGAGATTGGCTTAGATCCTTCAAAACTTCGTCTGATTGCGAATCAGTGCCAATTTCTTCAATCGGCTCCAGCCTTTGAGCCGACGTTCACGCCTGAGTGCCTGCGCAATCGGGAACGGTCGTTCTGCATAGAGCAGTCGGCCGCCTCGATGGTTGCGCGTAAACTTTGCGCGCTTTCGCCACCATGTTCAGCCAGACGTTTTGCCATTCGGCAGCGCTCCGACGTAAAGTGCGCCGTCAAGGCAAGCAAGCAAGGATGTAGACAAAGGCTTTCCCGCTTATCGGCGCAGGCGGCTCCTGGGTCGGGAGCTGTTAAAGATCAGTTTGTCGATTCATTTCGAGGCTGTGTCAGATGGGGGCCGGCCTTCGCCTTTGGGAGTTGTGTGCGTCAAGTTCTGCAAAAAGGTGGCAAGGCTGGACGTGATGTTTCTACTTTCTGCGTGGTGTTTGGCTAGCTTACTGTTCCCCCCGAACCGGGGGTTTGGGGGCAGAGCCACCAAGTTATCCGGCCAGAGGCCGCACTT
>JAFAXJ010000026.1 GCA_019241095.1 Verrucomicrobiota bacterium
AGTTGACCGATGCAGCCGGCTTCAAATGGATTAAAGATCAAATCGTGCCTTACGAATTGCGGTTTGATTGGTGGGTGAACCAGGCTGGATGCGACGTGGAGACTTCTGGCCGATTGAGACGGCATGCTTCTGACGCAGACGATGCCATTCGTCACGCCGTCGGACTTAAAAGTGATTCCTCGGGCCAAATTCTATCGTTTATTCAACCGATCTTAGTCGTGCGTTTGGAGCTATTCTGAGAAAGCGCGATAGATAATCGGGTTGCTCTCTAATCAGGACTGGTGTTGTTTGACTGCATCCGATCGACGCCAGGCAACTTTTTCACCACCGGGATCTGACAATGGCGCCAACAAACAATAACAAATATGGAAGTTTGAGCTTACTGGGAAGACCAGTGGCTCGTTACCCTGACGAACCGTCGCCCAACATTCTCGAAACATTTCGCAACGAGTATGCGAGCCGTCGCTATCTGGTAACGTTCGATTGTCCGGAATTTACTTCGATTTGCCCGGTGACCGGCCAACCAGATTTTGCAACGATCAAGATCGAATATGTGCCCGATACCCTTTGTATCGAGACCAAGTCACTGAAATTCTATCTTGCATCTTATCGGAATACGCGCAGCTTCAACGAGGAGATCGCAAACCGTATTTTGGAGGATTTCGTAACGGCCTGCAGTCCTCGAGAGGTTATGGTTCATGCCGAATTCGCGGCTCGCGGCGGTATTCGATTGTCTGTGATTGCTCGTCATCCTGATAACAGCGGCGAGTATGCTCACCAAATGGTTGGAAGTGCGCGCGAAAAACAAATATCACTTCACGGCGGCAGTAGCTGATGAGCAGCAGATCAAAAGTTGTGGTGCTACTAAGTGGTGGAATGGACTCGGCATCCGCATTTTATCATGCAATGCAGGAGAATGATGTCGTTGCAGCGCTTAGCTTTGATTACGGAGCGAAACATAACTGCAAGGAAATCCCTTTCGCAGCTTATCACTGCCGAAAGTTTAGCACAGAACACCAGGTCATTCGGCTGGACTTTATCGATAATTTGTTCAAGTCGGACCTGCTCAAGTCCGGTGGCCAGATTCCGGACGGTCACTACGAAGAGGAGGCGATGAAGAAAACGGTCGTGCCATTTCGGAACGGAATTATGCTATCGATCGCAGCGGGGTTCGCCGAAAGCAGGGACGCGAATGGTCTGATAATTGCCGCACACGCCGGCGATCACGCGATCTATCCGGATTGTAGAGAAGAATTTATGGGATCGATGGCCAATGCGATTCGCCTTGGTACATACGCCGAAATCAAGCTTCTGAGGCCGTTTATCGCGATGGCCAAGGCTGATATTGTAAGGCGCGGAAATGCATTGGGGGTCGATTTTTCCAAAACATGGTCGTGTTACAAAGGACGCGATCACCATTGCGGAAGGTGTGGGACATGCGTTGAGCGTCGCGAAGCATTCCTGTTGGCCGGTTTGCCAGATCCCACGCTGTATGCTTCCCAATGCGATCTGCCACCAAAGCCGGTCGTGACGCCTCGGGCGTAGGTGCTGCGCAATCTGGAGAGGCACCGCCGCGGCGCTATAATTCCCCAATAAATAAGAGCCTTTCAGGCCTACTTAGCGGAAAGATGCTCAGCCATCCCAAGCCGTTGCTCCGAGATGCACCTCTGAGCTCGCCATGTTTACACGTTAAGAGTAGACCTCCGGGCTGCCCGTGATTCTCAGCACTTGGTACGCTACCTTAATTTGTGCTACCAAGTTGGCGTCGGCTATAGGATTGCTGAATATGTCCCAGCCATTACAGCAAGCCCCAATCAACTCTGGCTCCGAGGTCGTGATCGCCTTTTCCGCTGCCGGCAGCCCGGATGAGGCCCGTCGAATAGCAAATGTTCTGGTAGCTGAACGACTAGCGGCCTGCGTCAATATCGTTGACAATATGCATTCTGTTTATCGGTGGCGCGGGTCACTCGAAGTCAGCACGGAATCACTCGTGCTTATTAAAACTCGTGCAAACCTTCTCGCTGCGCTCGAGTCGCGGCTGCGTGACCTTCATTCTTATGAAGTGCCGGAACTGATCACTGTGCCGATAGCGGCGGGCTCGCAGGCATATTTGGAATGGATCTTTGCCTCTACAAACGGCGGCTAGTCGATCGGTTGCAAATTGGTTGTTGCGCTCTGGAGAGGTGAAGGCGGACCAACGAGCCTGCAACCGAAAGTATGCCGGCCTGCCAAGAGCCTCTTTCAGAGCAAGACTGATCAGAAATCAATTGAACGATATGCCGAAGCATACCTAACAGAAATGCGGATACTGTCCGGCAACTCCGCTTTGAAAGACCCTCCATGTTCACCATTGGCCCTAAAGCGGCAGATCCTTGCTTGCCAGATTTTTCAGCGGGATCCAGTGAAAAGATTGCCGGTTCTGAAGTACTCAATTCCTTCTAAACCGAGCCATGCCGCGAGCTGATTCAGCTCGTTTCGCAATGCCTCCACGGTACTTGCTCGGTTGATATCGGGTTCCGTGTAAGCTGCTAAGACCTGCAGAACTTTCCGTTTTCGGTCCGCTCGCAGATCGACTCTAGCGACAAATCGTTGGCCGAGCAGGAAAGGCAAGACATAGTATCCATGCTCACGCTTGTGGGCGGGAGTATAAATTTCGATCCGGTAGCGAAATCCGAATATGCGTTGCGTACGTTTTCGGTCCCATAGCAAAGGATCAAAGGGCGAGATCAATGCCTGGCAATCGATCTGACGCGGGATTTTAGCCTCTCTATGAATGTAGAATTTTGACCCGGCAACATCGATAGGTATCAGCTCCCCAGCTTCTGTGAGTTCCGGGATGCGCGGCCGTACAGCATCTGTTGATAATCGGAAGTAGTCTCGCAACTCAGCTTCCGACGCAACGCCCAAAGCCCGGCCAGCTACGCTGAGCAATTTTCTATGCGCTTCTTCGATGGAAGGAGTCGGTATACTGAGGATCTCTTGAGGAATCACTCGTTCTGTTACGTCATAAAGACGTTCGAAGTGTCGGCGCGACGCCGTCGTAATCCGGCCGCACCAGAAGAGCCACTCGAGCGCAAGTTTAAATTCGCTCCAGCCCCACCATCCTGCCGAGCCACCCACACGCGGAGCATTCAGATGACACTCTTTAAGATGATTCTCCACATCGCCAGCTCCAAGCGGGCCGTATTGTTTTACAATCGCAAAAACTTCTTCCACAAAGTCCGGCCTGGTCTTGGCGGCTCGAGCAACATTCTGCCAAGTCCCTACGTAATTTCGCGCTGCTTCCATGCGCCATCGCAGACAGGGATGAAGTTCCAGGGGGATCATGCACGCTTCGTGGCCCCAATACTCGAACAGTTTTCGTTTTCCAGGAACATAGCATGCAGCATCTATCAGTTGCTGTGGATAACAGCCCAGTCTGGAGAAAAGGGGGAAATAGTGTGCCCGAACCAGAACGTTGACAGAATCAATTTGAATTAGCCCGATTCTCTTCAGAACTGACGTGAGATGTCTGGCGCTAATTCGATTTTCTGACGCAAAAACAGCTTTCGAGTTTTTCCCTCCTTCGGCAGCTTGCTGCTGTCCGTCTACTGCCCCGCGTCGCCGACCGAATCCCTGCGCAGATAATGTCGCCCGGCCTGCTTCATCGATCGAAAGGCTTGTCTTAGGCACTTGGAATCAGCGAAGCGGCTTGCCTTACCAGGAAAATGTATTCCAGCACGTAACGGCTCCGTTGTGCTTTTTTACAAATTGCACCGAACCGTCCTGCGAAATGACAACAGACAAGCAACTTGGCGCAATATCACAGAATCGATAAACAGCCCGATGGCGCGTTCCGACATTGTCCAGGGATGCGGGGGCCCAGATTTCCCCTTCCAAATCCTTTGCCTGTCGAACGTTGGGCAGTTCCGGACCGTGAGGCCGCAATTCAGCTCCAAAACCAACCAATTCGAGTCCATGAGTTAGAATCAGAGCGCCATCAACGGACATCAGATCCGCCAAAAAATGAGCGAAATCAAAAAGAGCTTCGTCCAAATCGCCCAGTTGCGGGTCGCGCAGGCTTTGATACTCATTCCAACCTGTTGTTGCCAGGTCTCGTTCAAAAGCAAGCTCGGCCAAGCGCAAAACTACTCTTTGCAGAAGGTGTTGATACCGTTTGCGCGCCGGACCATTCGCAATGAGGTATTGAGATCGGATCGAATCTTCGACATGCACGCTTTCTTCATTTGGATCGATGATGACCAGTGTGCCTCCGTGCCGAGAATTGCGCACTACGGAAAGGACTCGCAGGACGATATGATAAGAGATCATTCGCAGAAGGTCCTGGTCAACAGGGATATATTTACCGCCAGATTGTTCACCGAACGCAGTGAAAAGAAACTTGCCTCGAAAGTCGGCGAAAACTTTTCGAAGCCATTTAGATTGCGATAAATCAAATTGTTGTGATTCTATTCGCCCTCCGCTCAAAGTAGCCAGCCGTGTCGGGCCGAAATAGACGGTGAGCCGCCCTGGCCCGAGTGAGTGCACCGTGATCAAGTTCGGCATCGGCGCTCCGTTGAATCTTCCGCCGGCGAGACTGCTAACCCACCGTGTTCCAGAAACGACAACTCCCCAGATTTC
>JAFAXJ010000202.1 GCA_019241095.1 Verrucomicrobiota bacterium
GACCGCTTTATTTCCAAACCAGCTTGCAACAGCTTCGGCGTAGCCTCGCAGAGTTAGTGCGGCAGGTGAGACTACGTGGAAACTTTCTCCTAGAGCGTTGCCGCGGCGTAACATCGCCTTGAAGAATGATTGAGCAACATCGTCCGCGTGAACATGGTGAACGGTTTCCATGCCTAAGTTTGGTAATGCGAGTTCTTCCCCGCGGGCGAGCGTAGAAAAAACTTGAGAATTGAAGTGTCCGGCGGGGTTCAAAGGTTCCCATCCAGGGCCAACGATGTGTCCAGGATGGAGCAATGTAGCGGGATATCCATTCAGCCGAGCCTCCCTCAGAAGGTATTCCTCGATTGCCGCCTTTCTTACACCATACTCTCCAAAAGGACGCCGCGGCGCGTTTTCAGTGCTCGGAACTTCGACACTAGGGCCATGGATCCAGATTGTTCCGCAATGCAGGAAATGCTGGATTCTATTTTTGGTTGCTTCGACGAGCATTCGAGCGCTCTCCACAGTAAAACAGATCAGGTCTATAACAACATCTGGCTCTAGTGATTGAACCTTATCGCCGAAATTGCCGGCTCGTTCTTCGGCGGTTCGATCGAGCACGATTTGCCGCACGGCACTCCAAGCACCGTGTGCTTGGTATGGCTCACTCCGGCTTCGGCTGATAACGATGACTTCATGTCCAGCCCAGCATAGGCGGGGAATAAGGTATGTGCCGATATGTCCTGTACCGCCAATAACGATAACGCGCATAGAAAAGCAGATGGTTAAGAGTTTTTAAGGAGAAAACGGAGGATTATCTCATTAAATGCATGATTTTGTTCCACATTACCCAAGTGCGCCGCACCTGATAAAACCACTAGCTCAGCGCCTTGTATTCGCGAACGCATAAATTCGGAAACAATCGGAGGAAAACCCTGATCTTTTTCTCCAGGCATGATGAGTGTAGGAATTTCGATCAGCGGCAAGCGATCGGTTGTGTCCAGGTTTTGAATGGCCCGGCAACACGCAATGAAACCTTCAACTGAAGTGGATAGAATCAAGTCGCTGACCCACTCCAGTGTCCTAGGGAACATGGCCGAAAATTCTGGAGTGAACCAACGTTTGAGGACTGGCTCTACCTGGGTCGTCATACCCTTTTCCTGAACAGCTTCAATCCTGGCGTTGAAGGCAGCTTTAGCTTGTGCATCCAGCTGGCTGCTCGTGCTGCAGAAAATGGCTCGAGTCAACTTATCCGGATAAGCGATCGCGAACTCCTGGCCTATCATTCCTCCGACTGAAAGTCCGATAAAAGCCACCTTTTCGATTCCAAGATGGTCCAGAAGAATCGCTACGTCGTAGGCCAAATCAGTCAACGTAATCGTGTCACCATAGCAACTACTGCCTCCGTGGCCGGGCAGATCGTACCTCAGTATTCTAAACTGTTGCTTAAGGATCGTCGTCTGAAGATTCCAGATCTCGAGATTAACGCCCAAAGGATGACTTAATAATAGGATTGGTTTTTGCCGACTGCCTTCCAACCGGAACCGTATCCGCCGATGACCGATATGCGCCAGCTCGTCAAACATAGTTGTTTCCTGGATACCGGTCACGTCTTCTAATCAATAGAATCCGGTATGCCAAACCAGTTCTGTGCCGTCGATTTGTTGCATTCTACGGGCGCATGATATGATTGGCGGAGGCTGAGGCAAGCGATTGTTTGCAAGCGATTAATTTGGAAGCCGAGTTCCTGTGGGCGTTTACTTAAATCGTTTAGTACTTGTTGCTTGTACCTTGTTCACAGCAGCTCGAGTTGGGACCTGTCCCTAGCTCACGGCTTTCTGCCGAAACTCTGTTCTCAGCAAGTGACGCTGTCTCGATGCGCCGAGGCCAAATGAGCCTGCCAAACGTCGCCAAAGATGGAAGGGCTAGGATTTGCCGCGCTAGATGCTGGCGAGCATCAAAGGTCTTTCAATTAAAAGGCGGACTTGTTAACTGCATCCTTGCTCATGCCATTTTAACCCAAAGTTTAAGGCAATTTAGCATGAGAGCGCTCTCAAAGACCCTTGCTGTTTACAAGCAGTCTAGCGGGCAGGAGCCTTGCTCTTCAGTTGGCCCGCACTCAAACCGATATTCCAGCGTTTCTTGCAACAAAAAAATGCGCAGCGTTCTGGAACACTTGTTTAGCTCAGAGGAAACCAGATAGCTGAGGCAGAGCCGATCGTTCCAAGGCGAAGTCATCCAAATTACGTGCTTCTCGTTCCCATAACGCGCATGAGAGAATTGAAAAACAAAAAACGCAGAAGAGAAGCAGCTGGAATTCTGTCTCAAATCCTATAGTGTTCGAGAGAACATATGAATTTGGGAGCTAAGCTTTCTATTCTGGCCGATGCCGCCAAGTATGACGCATCGTGCGCGAGCAGCGGCACATCCCGTAGAGATTCTCGCGCTGGCGGAATAGGGTCAACTACTGGTTCCGGCATTTGTCACAGCTATACACCGGATGGCCGATGCGTTTCGTTGCTGAAGATTCTGCTTACGAATTTTTGCGTTTACGATTGCCTGTATTGTATCAACCGGCGTTCAAGCAATGTTCGGCGAGCTCGTTTCACCATTGACGAGGTTGTCAACCTTACGATCGATTTTTATCGACGAAATTATATCGAGGGACTTTTCTTGAGCTCGGGAATCATACACAACCCGGACTACACTATGGAGCGGGTTGTTGAGGTTGCTCGCAAGCTCAGAGCCGAACACGGGTTCAAAGGTTACATTCATCTCAAAACCATTCCGGAAGCATCTTCGGAGCTGATCGATCAGGCGGGTCTTTGGGCGGACCGGATCAGCATCAATGTCGAATTACCTACTGAAACAGATTTATCTGTTCTAGCACCTGAGAAAAATCTGTCACGAATCGAGAAAGCGATGGCTCATATTCGTGGCCGCATCGATAGCGTCAAGGCTGAAAAGAAAAGCAAAGGGCGCGCGTTTGCGCCGGCCGGACAAAGCACACAGATGATTGTCGGTGCGACTAGTACGCCGGATGTCGACATACTAGTGAGGGCAACTAACCTCTATCTTACAAAAAGCTTAAAAAGGGTCTATTACTCTGCGTTCAGCCCCATCCCTGACGCGTCAGCTCGCCTGCCAGTTTTGCGTCCACCATTAGTCAGAGAACACCGATTGTACCAAGCAGATTGGCTCATCCGCTTCTATAACTACAAGGCCGAAGAGTTAGTAAATAGTTCCCGACCTAATCTCGACTTAAATATAGATCCGAAACTGTACTGGGCATTGAGTAACCCGGACCATTTTCCAGTAGATATTAACTCGGCGCCAAGAGAAATCTTATTGCGAGTTCCAGGGTTAGGTGTCCGAAACGTCAACAGACTTCTCGTTATTCGGCGCTGGAAACGGATTGGCATGTTAGATCTGAAGCGATTGGGTATTTCGTTGAAGAAGGTTTCTCCTTTTCTTATCACGCTCGATCATTTACCGCCTCGCTCTGAGCGTTTTGAAAGTCTATTAAATAATCGTGAAAAAAGTTTGCAACAGGAACTATTTGATGACTGGCCCGGTAAATCTGACAACGGAACCAAGTTCCCTTATGCTGGTTAAGATAGGTATTCCTCTTCAAGGCGAGCGCCACGATCGTCAGTTTCCCGAAGGTTTGCTCAGCCATCTAAACTTTATTTGGAATCGGCACTGGAGAGAAAAAAGTGCTCGATCAGTTCTCGATTTGATCTTGCTGGCGCAGGAATGAGAGTGCCCCAGACAATACCGGGATTTGAGCCGTCGCGATTTCCGGTCTGAGTCAAATGTTCTGCTTCGATTGGACGCGTCGTTGAATCTCAAGCGTATAGTTGCGAGATCATGAAGCGGCTCGATTTCGAACCCACATTTAAATGCTGGCGCGAAACGGCGAGGGCGGCTCTATCCGCTGAGCTGAGCCCTGAAGCGATCTCATGGAGCGATGGCGAAGCAACGCAATTATTCGAGCCGATGGCGCTGGAGTCAAACCAGACGCGTTACAATGTGCCGAAACGTTTCATGGAAGTGGCCGAACGCGTCGTTTGTCATCGTTCGCAAGGCCGTTGGGATCTCCTTTACAAGGTTCTCTGGAGGATCACCCATGGAGAACGGCATCTTCTTGAGGTTTTTTCCGATGTTGACACCGCTGCACTCTACAAGATGGACAAAGAGGTCCGTCGCGATGTGCACAAAATGAGAGCTTTCGTGCGATTTCGCCACGTCGTACAGGAAGAGGAGGCTTGGTATGTTGCGTGGTTTGAGCCCGATCACCACATTATCAGAATCAATGCCCCTTTTTTTGTGGATCGCTTCGCTCAAATGCGTTGGTCTATACTATCCGCGGATGAGTGCGCACACTGGGACCAGCGCCACCTTACGTTCACCGACGGGGTCCGTCGTGAACATGCACCGAACCGGGACGAGGTTGAAGAACTCTGGCGAACTTACTACAGCACTATTTTCAATCCCGCTCGCGTGAAAACAAGTGCAATGTTAGCGGAAATGCCCAAAAAGTACTGGCGAAATCTGCCGGAAGCGAGAGCAATTCCTGAACTACTTGAGCAAGCTCCAAAGAGAGTAGAAAACATGATAAAAGCAAGCGATGCAAAACAGGAAGCCGAAATCGGGAAGGCTGTAGTTCCAGCAGCAGATCTCGATCTTGAATCTTTGAAAAAGGCAGCTGCTGGTTGCGAAGCATGTCCGCTTTATAGAAATGCGACGCAAACGGTTTTTGGCGAGGGACCCTTACAGGCCGATATTGTGTTTGTAGGTGAACAACCTGGAGATCAGGAAGACCGTATTGGACGCCCGTTTGTTGGGCCTGCCGGCGCCGTCTTAGATCGAGCCATGATGGAAGCTGGTGTGGTCAGGGCCCGCTGTTACGTGACGAACTCGGTTAAGCATTTTAAATGGGAGTTGCGAGGTAAACGCCGCCTCCACCAAACACCCAATGCGCGAGACATCGAAGCATGCCGGCCGTGGCTTGAAGCTGAGTTGCGGCTGCTCAAACCTCAATATCTGGTTTGTCTTGGGAGTACTGCCGCGAACGCGGTTTTTGGCCGTCCGACGAAGGTTCTCCAAAACCGAGGCAAATGGATGGAATCGCTTTATTCCAAGCAGACGCTTATTACGGTTCATCCTTCTTCTATTCTCCGAGCGCGGGATCCTGAACAGCAGGAAAAGGCTTATGGGGATTTTGTGAACGATTTGCGTTTGTTAGTTCGCTAGGGCCGGCCGATGAGAGATATAGGGGCCGATCTCTCGACTATGTAAAACGCCTCAATAAGGGAACCGATCGTCCTTGTCGAACGCCATGCCGGTCGGAGTAACGGATCAAGCCGACGCAGATTCCGGCTAGTAGAAGCGAGAACAGCGCGCGACGCACTCGGAGCCGAGCGTTAGGTGCGTTCCAGGCCTCAGTTGGATCAGGAAGCCTGCTCACCACGTCAGCCCGCAGGAGCTTTGTGGCTTTCTCGTCCAGTTTAGCGTCACGGCGCAGAAGCGGCAACGCCGGGTCTCCCACGCGCAGGCCAAGTCCTAACCTCTGAGCAAAGGGGCTGTCGCCGAACAAACGCCGCCCCTGGAAGGCACGCTCGATGAGCATCGTGCAATCTTCGCCAAAGAACGGCCGTTGTGGGATATGATTGATAAATTCTAACGTTTGTTCGACGAGCTCATCGGTTATCCCGCGAAAGGCTGTCGCAGGGATGCTGACATCCCAACCTCCTCGGTCCCGGACCCGGAAAGTCTCCAGAGGCGTCCAGTTTAAACCGTCAACAAAGTTTTCCCGAATCGTTCCGAAGAGTTGTTCTAAAACGTATTCCTTCCCATTCTCCAGCAATACGTGCAGGCCTGCGTGGATGGCGGGTGGCGGCGAGTTAACAGAATGCCGTAAGCCAGCCAATCGTAAATCCAGCATTT
>JAFAXJ010000553.1 GCA_019241095.1 Verrucomicrobiota bacterium
AATAGGAGCCAAGGCGAGTCCGCTTAATGATAGCCGGTCATCTTTGTAGTTTAACAGGGCATGCAGGTTGTCCCACCGGCCAACCTGGGGGATACTTAAATGTGAAATGTTCAGAGCGCCACTCTGATTTCTAGCCAAGGCGACCGAAAGACCCAGAACCTCAAGTGAATCGTTCTGGACTGGCATGGAAAAGTTAACGTTTTGAATGTCTAATCTTTCCGGCACAATGAGCGGGATGGGCGGGCCGGCACGTTTTTTCAAGGGCGGGGGCTGAGGGGGTGTGGGTCGAATCGTAATAGTAACGTCCTTTATTTCAAGTGACGTTACGACGTGGCGATAGTCCTTCTGAAACAGACGCAGGAGATTATACCGCGCTCTGAATACTTTGGCGTCTAATCTTGCAATTGGCAGTGTCGTGTTGTTTGGAAGAGGTTCAAGATGTAGATCTTCCACGTGGATGTCAGTAAAGATAGATCCGTCAACTTTGAAGTGCAGGACGAATGATTGGGATCTAGCAACCTGCTTTGCAACTAAACCTAGAATCCCGAAGGCAATTGGTTGATAGAATACCGCAATAAGAACAATGAGAGTTAGGAGCCCGTAAAGAACGTATCTTCCCTTTCGTTGATTCGGCATCACTTATTCCGAAGTTCCGTGTCCATCCTGTGGGCGTTATTGTATGAAAACATTCCAACTAACCTTGGAAACAAGCAAAAAAGCTTTCTCCCCTGTAAAAACATTTTTTGGGAGGACATTTCAAAGATATGGCGATATCAACGGCGAGCAATGTGCCGCTTCGTTTGCCTACTATGCTTTTTTCTCTCTGTTTCCGCTCATCTTACTTCTGGTTGCGGTCGGGACTTTTTTTGTTCGTAATCGCCAGGAAGCAGCAATGCAGGTCGTACAACAAGTTCAAGCTTACATGCCGCTGCAACAAAAAGACAAAGCCGTTATCGTCAGCACTGTCGATGGAATAATTAAAAACGGTTTAAGCGCCGGAATCTTCGGAGTTCTCGCGCTAACATGGAGCTCTTTGCGCTTTTTTCAAGCCTTGGTAATAGGTGTCAACAGGTCCTGGGGTTTTCGCGATTACGGTTGGTGGGGACTACCCCTCAGAAATTTGATGATGATCGGTATTCTTTCGAGCGCATTATTGCTCGGCATCGTCGCCCCGCTTTTAATCGACAAGATTCGTGATCTATTGAACCTGGACGCTCAGCTTGCCTCGTTCATGGGGCACTATGTTGATCTATTTTTTGCGGCTGTAACTGGCCTGATCCCAACCTTGATTCTGTTTTATGGCGTGCTGATGTTTTACAAATTCGCTCCGAGGCGACCCGCAAAAATCCGTAGGATTTGGCCAGCTGCGCTTTTCGTAACGTTGTTTTTGAAATTCGGGCAAAGCCTTTTCAGTTGGTATCTCGGTGCGTTCGCTAATTTCAACGCGCTATATGGCGTTTTCGGAACCATTATGGCACTCATGTTCTGGATCTATGTATCCGGAGCGATCGTTGTTCTAGGTGCTTGTGCCGCTGCTGCTACTTCACCCACAGGACAAACTGAGCACAACATAACCGGAACACCGGCGAGCAAACCTTCTTGATCACGTTACGGCGGTTCCATGTCTTCGGGCGCCGAATATCATTCGACCGTAACTAGAATTGCATCCCGAGGTCGTGAAAAGCTTCTTTGTTTTCAGCCAGGTATTTTTCACACAGGTTTTCCAAGCTGCCGTTTGCCTTGAAGTCCTTAATGAACGCGTTCACCTCTTCCCGAAGCCGATCGTTTCCTTTCCGGACCCCAATTGCCCACTCTTCTTGCTGAAATGCTTTGAGGATAGGGCGGGTCGTGTCATTATACTTTCTCCAGCTTTCGTAAATGGATATCTGGTCATAGATGAAGCAGTCTGCCTTTCCTTGAGCCACTTCGAGCGCACACGTAGCATCGTCGTTCAGCACAAGCAGCTTAGCATTCTTCAAGTGCTCAATTGCGTACAGATGCGCTGTCGTCCCCTTCTTCACCGCGACTGTCGTTTTCTGTTTTTCCACGTCGGCAATGGATTGGATGGAGCTATCCTTTTTAACCAGAAGTGCCAAGCCCATGTGCAGATAAGGATCGCTGAAATCGATTGAGTTCTTTCTATCCTCACTCACCGTCAACGACGAAATGACTAGATCGACTTTACCGGTTTTAAGTGATGGAATTAACCCGTCGAATGGAATGTTTTCCACCCTGACTTGCCGATGAAGAAACTGGCCTAGAGCTTTCGCCATTTCTACGCTGATGCCAGCCGGTTGTCCGTTGGTATCGAGCATCTCAAAGGGAGGGAAGTTCAACTCCATGCCGACTGTTAAATCTTTTCCTTCAGCAAACACCCAAGATGGCAGCAGGCAGAGAATGAAGTAAAGGCAGAATCTCACCCGACAACGATGCGTCCAGCACCAATCTTTGCAAGTTGCGGATTACCGATATGCCGGGCATGCCGCCAAGTCTCCTTTCCCTAACTCACTTATGCTTGAAATCCAGGGTCTGACTATCAAGTTTCGTGACGGGAAGGAAACCGTTACTGCCGTCAGTGATGTTTCCTTGACCCTGCAAAAAGGAGAAACTCTGGGTCTAGTTGGTGAAAGCGGGAGTGGTAAAAGCGTCACCGCTCTGGCTCTGACACGTCTTCTTCCAGAACCGCCAGCCTTGTACGCGAAAGGCGACGTTCTGTTTGAAGGGGAATCCATTCTAAAAAAGAAAAAGACTGCGCTAAGGTCGATCCGGGGAAGAGAAATTGCTTATATTTTTCAGGATCCTGCAAACAGCCTAAACCCGGTCTTTTCTATTTACGAACAACTCGCCGAGACCATTCGCCTCCATCGTCCTGAAGTTCAGAATGTTCGCCGAGAGGCGAATTTTTGGTTAGAACAGGTGGGCATCGTCAATCCGGAAAAAAGGATTGATCACTACCCTTTCCAGTTTAGTGGCGGAATGCAACAGCGGGTCATGATCGCAATGGCACTGAGCTGCAGGCCGAAAATTCTGGTTGCTGATGAGCCTACCACGGCACTGGATGTCACCATTCAAAAACAAATTTTAGACCTTTTTCGAACGCTTAAAAGCGAAATGTCCATTTTGCTTATCACTCACAATTTCGGGATTGTCAGAGGCCTTACGGACAAAGTCGCAGTACTCTATCGAGGGAGGCTCGTTGAGTTTGGAAATACTGAAACTGTCTTAAAGGCACCGCAACATCCATATACGCGCGCCCTGATCGGTTGCGTCCCACATATAGGTCAAAAGCTGGTTCGATTAACGACTATCGATAACCTTTGATTGGTTCAAATAGAACTTTGCCACCGCAACGTACTTTAGCGCCAATGCTCGGATATCATCCCGCTCGATTTCGTTCAGAGTTCTAATAACCTTACCAGGTGTGCCTAACACTAGAGAGCCGGCAGGAATATGCGTGCCCTTTGTCACCAAGGTTTTCGCTCCCAGCACGCAGTTGCTGCCGATAACTGCCCCATCCAGGACTGTCGCTCCAATCCCTATCAAGACTTCATTCTCAATGGTACATGCGTGCAATACGGCATGATGTCCGCACGAAACGCGGTCACCAATCTGTAGAGGATGATCGTTTGAAACATGAAGAACGCATCCGTCCTGGACGTTTGTCTCGCTGCCAACAGAGATCTTATTAATATCCGCGCGTAGCACGGCCTGGAACCAAATGCTTGAATTTGCACCTATGATTACATTCCCGAGAACAGTCGAGCTTGGCGCGACGTAAGCTTCCCCGTGAATGATCGGTGCGGTTCCTAAGAAAAATTCAAGCCGATGGGACAAGCTCAAAAACTCCATAGGGTTACTGTAGATCAATTCATTTTAAGTCGAATCCCGAGATCGAATTTGAGACGCTTTCGACATGTAGATGTTACTGGTTTTTGTGAATTTTGCTGGGGCTCTTTTTTCCAAAGAGAGCTCCAGAAGAGCAAGGTTCTGGCGAGCTAATACAACCGGAGGGTCTTTTCATGACACTCAGCGAAGCGGTGGCTTTGTTCTCTTACCGATAAGTACGTTTGAAAGACCCCTGAAGTCTGCGCACGGCCTCTAGCGCTAAGGCCTTGCTCTCCAGTGCGTTTCGAAGATCTCGTACAAAGTTCTTGATTGCACGATCAGTACATGAGACCTCCGGGCTAACCGCACACAACTGCGATGAAATTCTTCGCCGACCGTATCCGCCGGAGACTTTATACAGCATGGTAGGCTTTGCCAAAAAAACTCGCGGCGCGAAAACCTCTTTGCTAAGGTTACCGAAATTCAACTGCTTGGTTATGATCAAATCTCTATTAATATTGCTTTTTTCCGCCGCTTTCCTGGCCGAGTTTGCTCCAGCAGCAGACATCTTTGCCATCGATAAAGTACATTCCTCGATGGGGTTTCAGGTTCGCCACCTGTTTTCGAAGGTCGAAGGAAAATTTGACAATTTCGAGGGTACTATCAATTACGACGAGGCCAACCCGGACGCGTCTTCCGTAGAGGTTAAAATTCAAACCGTTAGCATCGATACGGGAAACGCGCAGCGCGATGCAGATTTGAAAAGTCCCAATTTTTTTGATGCTGCAAAATATCCGGAGATCACGTTTAAAAGCACTTCGGTTAAACCGACTGAGAAGAATAAAGCTGACGTAGCAGGAGACCTGACTATGCACGGAGTGACTAAACCGGTAGTTTTAAAGGTAGAACTACTCGGCAAAGGTCCTGGGATGAAAGGCAGTATCGTTTCTGGATGGGATGCGACCACTTCCCTGAAGCGGAGTGATTTCGGGCTTAGCTGGAACAAGGTAATAGAGGGCACGCAGATTGTAGGCGACGATGTCCAAATCGATCTGCATGTCGAAGCGGATAAGAAGTAGCAAGTCATAGCGATGTCCGACCTGATTTTAACCGCTGCCGAGATGCGTGAGGCGGAAAAGAGAGCGTTCGGCCAAGGCATTGAAGCCGAGGCGCTCATGGATGAAGCGGGGGAGAGGATCGCAAACGTCATCCTTGGTTATGAGCCTATTCCCGGCCTGTGTGTTGCCTATCTCGGCAGGGGGAACAACGCCGGGGACGCGATCGTTGTGGCCAATCATTTAGAAGAGGCTGGATGGGAAATTTGGTTTCGGGAGTCAACTCCGACAAATGAACTTCAACCTCTTCCAAAAAAGAAAATAAGCCAAACAGACGTTCGTAGCATTCCGGATCCGATTCAAAGGCTTCCAGGAGGCGGACCGCACATCATCTTGGATGGCCTTCTGGGAGTAGGCTCGCGAGCAGAACTAGAGCCGAGATGGTCTGCACTTACGCGAGAGATCAACTCCCTGCGGTTCGCTTCAAACGCACAAGTCTATGCGATCGACATTCCAACGGGTGTCGCTGAAACAGGCATTGATCCCGATGCGATCCTTGCGAATACCACAATCACGGTCGCATTTCCGAAGACCGCTTTGGTCCGCGACGACGCACCCAATCATGTTGGTCGGATTATAGTTGTCGATCTTAGTGATCTCGCCAGGTTTGCTCCTGAAAAAGCAAAGCGCCCGATTCTTTCATCTCCTTTTAACCTTCGTCAACTTGTACCACAGCGTCCTTTTGATTCGCATAAGGGAGATTACGGTCGGGTCGGGATTATCGCGGGTTCCCGAGGCTTTGTTGGCGCTTCGATTCTTTGCTCGGAAGCAGCAGCCCGCGGTGGAGCCGGGCTTACAACATTGTACGTGCCGGAAGATATCTATCAAATTGTTGCGTCCAAGGCTTTCCCAGAGGTGATGGTTCATCCTGTTGAGGATCTCCGATCTGTTTTGGAACAGCGTTTGGATTCCCTCGCGATCGGTCCTGGCCTGGGCAAACAGCGTGCTGCAGAGATCCTGGACATTGTCGAAAAATTTCCTGGTCCGATGGTATTGGACGCTGACGGGCTCAATGTACTGTCTCATTCGATCAACGTTCTCGAGCGTTGCGCAGGTGCTCGATTACTCACTCCTCATCCGGGTGAAATGGCACGGTTATGGGATACGAAGAACAAAAGCAGGGCAGAAGTGGTGACGGAATTTACAAGTGAGTTGCCAGTCGCTTTGTTGCTCAAAGGTTCACGGACGTTGATCGGGGAGAATGATAAACCGCTGGCCTACAACTCTACCGGAACCCCTGCTCAGGCAACCGGCGGGTCTGGTGATGTGCTCACGGGTCTATGCGGCGCCCTTTTAGGTCGGAGAATCTCTCCCTATGATGCTGCGCGTCTGGGATCATGGTTATGCGGACGGGCTGCCGAATTGGCGACCGAAGACCTTTCTGAGGAATCGATGCTGCCCTCAGATCAATTTGCGTATTTCGGCGACGCCTTCGAAGAACTGCGACGAAGCTCCTAGTGCGACTGATGCTCTAGCCCAATAACAACACGAGACGGGCACGAGAATTTAGGCAACGGGAATTAGTTCAAATACTTTGCAAGACGTTCGCGCAGGTCGGTACGAGCTCGGAACAAAATACTCTTTACTGCGGGCACGGTGATGTTCATCACTTTTGCAATCTCTTCATAAGAAAGCTCTTCGTAACGACGCAGAACAATGGCCATTCGCTGCGCCGGTGGTAAACTGTTGATTGCTTCCTGAATCGCCATCTGCAGTTCTTCATCGAGGAGAACTTGATCCGGTTCTTTCTCGGCGCATTCAGCGGGTTCAGCCAGTTCTGAAGTATTCTCGACGAAGTGGCGCCTCCGCCTCAGCTCATTAAACACGAGATTCCGCGTTATCCTAAAAAGCCAGGTGGTGAACTTTGCAGTCGGTCGATAGCGACCGGCTGACTTCCAGACACGAATAAAAACCTGTTGTGTTAAATCCTCTGCTTCAGCTTCGGAACCTAGCATTTTGCTAATCGTGCCGATTACACGAGCTTGAT
>JAFAXJ010000600.1 GCA_019241095.1 Verrucomicrobiota bacterium
CGAACCCCGAACAATGTGTAAAAATGTCCGAAAGCATCTCCGCGTTTAATGGCCTGCTCCAGCCGACTCAAAATCCGCTCTCCACGAGGTGTCAATTCCTGAAGCAATTTGCGCCCGGCACGAAGGCTCTGCTCACGCTGCCAGAGATTCAACTGAAGGTGAAGCTCCGCATCCAAAGCAATAATTTCGCGGCTTTGTTGCCGGTAGGTGTGGATTAAAACAAGCCAGAAGTTGGGAAGTAAGATTGGTCGTAAAAAAGTATCAATCCAAAAGGCCCAACTCGCTTCTACATCGCGATCTGAATGCCAGGAGACTGGGCGCCAGCAGACCGGGTGGGTTATCGCGAGACACGGATTACATCGGCGACCTACCTCATACAACTTATTGAGCGCGAATCCTGCACCTGAGATTTCCATCGCGCGACGGTATCACAAAATACCTATCTGCAGTAGCACAGAGTCTGTTCCGAGACGGCTACGATTTCCCCAAGAACCAGATCAACTCACCGTTCTCCGGCTTGACACGTTCCGCGGGAAGACCGTGACCACCCGCGAGCACTTTCTGAATCACTGGTTCTTTCTTTTCGTCGTTGACCAAAAAAACCACCCTCCGAGCACTGTTAATCAAAGGAAAAGTGAAGGTTAAGCGTGACGTATTGAACTTTGGAACGAAGTTGCTAACCACATTTCTATCCTTCTCCTCGAGGGCTGCGGTTCCGGGAAAAAGGGATGCGGTATGTCCGTCGTCACCCAAACCAAGCAGCACCAGGTCATGGACATAGCGCTTCTCCCCTGGCCGGCTTGCATAAGATTGCAGGATTTCTTCATACCGATCGGCAGCGACTTCAGGGGCCAATTCGCCCTGTAAACGAAGAATCTCACCGGGATTTGTGAACATCAGCAGGGATTCTGAAGCCATGCGGTAATTGCTTTCAGGACTGTCCGGCGGTACGCAACGTTCATCGCTGAAGGTAATGATCCACTTGGACCAGCGACAATCTCTCACAGCAAGCGATTGATAAACAGGCCGCGGGGTGTTACCACCGCTCAGCGCGATCCTAAACGATCCATGTTGCTCAATGTCGGCTTTCGAAGCGCTTTCGATGAACGCTGCAGCATCCTCAACAAAGGATTTAGTACGGAAAATTTCAGGCTTCATAAATATTTAACTGGGAAGAAGAATTCTAATGTGCCAGCCCCGGGTTTTAAACCCGACACACACAATTGTATCAAACCGGCTTTTCGGATATGAACCCCTTCCGGTCTGCTTTCGATCAAGGCACCCACAAATGTACTTAAGTCTGGTTCATGTCCGACCAGCATGACACTAGTCTCATCCCTGTATCGCTCAAGGCCCGACAGAGCGCATTCCGGCGTCATTCCCGGTTTAAGAAAATCATCCGTGTGTACCGCGTCCGCCATATCAAGTTCACTAGCTACAATCTTTGCTGTCTCTCGTGCTCTGATAAAAGGACTCGAAATGATAACTCCCGGGACGATCTCATGCTCGCGGCAGAAACGACCCACCGCTTTTGCCTGCTTAACACCTTTACCGGTCAATGTGCGCAACTGGTCGCTTGAAGATTCAGGTTCTGCTTCTGCATGCCGGAGAATATAAATTTGTTGAATTGTCGATTCCATTTCCACCCCTAGGAAAGAACTACCATTTCATAGCTTAGGCTATTCATAGATCAGCAGGTCCAAATGCCTGAAGGAAGCAAACCTCAATAGCAAGTACTTCCTGAACGTTCTTCCCAAAAAGATCCAGCAGGCGCTGCAAACTCTGCATCCGCTTTAGCAATTCCAAAGAAGTGGTTCTTTGAGCAAGTTTCGCTGCTGCTTCATGATACTGATCCAAGTCCAATGATAAACTTTGATTTTGAAGGCGAATCGCATCGCCAAACCAATCCATCAGTTTAGAAACCAGCGCCGATCGTGCTTTCACGTAGCGGCTCTCGGTCAGTACTGTCATCCGTTCTTCCTGGTTTTCCAGCCAGATTCCATCTGTCGTTTGGTGGTACATAGAGCGCAACCTTCTCAACTCAATTTCGTGCTCCGCCTCAATCTTTTTACGACAATCAGCTTCCGAATCCTGGAAAATGCGGGCGAGACGCAGAGCC
>JAFAXJ010000621.1 GCA_019241095.1 Verrucomicrobiota bacterium
AATTCGAAAAAGCGAATAGAAGGGGCTGGTGATGTAGAGAAAGGATTCCATCATCGTTGTGACCAGGGCAGTGATCTCTTCGGTCTTTGAACCCAGGTCAGCCCGAAACAAGGCTTTACCGACGATCAGAAGGGTTAAGCGCATCATCTCTTGTGTGAGGTTAATTTCCGATCGCCAACTCGCCTGAGCTTTTTCGGTCTGTTCAAGCATGACGTCTGCGTAATTTTGCAAATGCTTGTGTTGGAAAACTGGCTGAATGATACGCCTCTGTCGCCTGTGCAATTCGCCTTCGCTTGTAAGCAAACCTTCGCCCAGGATGACCTTTGCTCTTTCCAGTCCGAACCCCTTTTTGAACTGCGAATGATTCGTGACTAGAATGTCTTTGACGAGGTCAGGCTGGTTCACCAGAAACAGCCGCCTTCCCCCTACAGTAAAAGTGACCACAGGGGCTTGCGAGCCGGCCAATTCTTCTAAAAACGCGAGACGGTCATAGTAAAATCGGAATAGGTTGAGACCAGGCAAAAAAGATTTTGGGCAGAACAGTTTCAGGTGATGATACATTGATAACGGGTGGTCAGCAGGATTTAGCAATTCGCGCAATATTCATCGGGAGTCCAGATGATACAAAGCACTGACGAGGGACTGATGCGCTTAGCTCTCCGCGAAGCCGCGAAAGGTCTAGGTAGAACCAGCCCAAACCCGGCGGTTGGAGCGGTGCTTGCCAAAAATGGAATAATCTTGGCGACAGGCTACCACCAGAAAGCAGGCCAACCACATGCCGAAATCGAGGTCCTAAAGGCTTTATCGGATTATCCTTCAGCAAAAGGATCGAGTCTCTACGTCACTTTAGAGCCATGCTCAACCTACGGCCGCACGCCGCCCTGTACCCTAGCTATTCGAGACGCGGGAATTTCAAGGGTCATTGTTGGCAGCATCGATCCCAATCCGAAACATCAGGGGAAAGGGTTAGCAGAATTGAGACGGGACGGCATACAAGTCACAACCGGAGTACTCGACAAAGAGTGCACACGTCTAAATGCTGGATTTAACAAATGGATAATCTCCGGCAGACCTTGGGTGATAGCGAAAGCTGCGCAGTCTTTGGACGGTCGCCTCACTCGACCGATTGGCGAATCTTCCAGATTATCTAATTCGCATTCGATTCGAATGGTTCATCGCCTTCGCGCAACAGTAGATGCTATCCTGATTGGGGCTGAAACGGTCCGCAAAGATGATCCAGAGCTTACAGTGCGTTACGGCCCGACGGATCACCAGCCACTCCGGGTTGTGGTCACAAAAACTGGGATGCTCCCAATTGATGCGCGCGTATTCGTTGGTGAACAAGACACGATTATTTACAAGGACCGGAGCTGGAGCGATGTTCTTGATGACCTGGGCCGCAGAAGCGTCACACGCCTGCTAGTCGAAGGAGGCGGTCAAATCCTTGGGCAGCTCTTCGACAACTATTTGATCGATGAACTCTGGTTTTTTCTCACTCCCAGATTAGTGGGTGGTGACAAACCGACAATCGGTGGGGTCGGGGTTCAGGAACTCGCCGGGGCGCCTCGTCTTGTTGATGTCCGGTATTTACGACTAAAGGACGACCTCCTGATCAAAGGAGACCTCCAGTGGCCGAAGAATCCCTCCCGGGCGTTCTGAACAAGTTAACGCCCTCATGTTGACTGAACCGGGTCAGAATTCCCGCCACATCATTTAACTGCTAAGATCCGTTTACCACCTCCGGTAATAGCGACGCCCGTAATAATAATGTGGACGATAGAAACTCCCGTACCGGCCGTAAAAGTATGGACGATAGAAACCAAAACCGAACGATGGACCAAAGTAGTATGGGTAACCAAAAGCGTACGGAGGTCCAAAATAGAATGGTACTCCGAAAGAGAACACGAACGATGTACCCGCATCTGCGGGTTGCGGAGCAAAGCAAGACAGCGTTAAAGCGAGCAACGGCACAAGAACAAACTTTTTCATCTGAATTCCTGTCGATAAAATTTCAGTGACACTTTTAATAGCACAAAAGCAGAGAACGGCTTATAACCGAAAAATATAACCTCGTTTTTAAGAATTTCATCTTCGACCAGGCAATTCGTTTGACACCGGCCGTTTCCAAGAGTGCGCACTGCTTGGAAAATTTGGGATCTTAAGCGCCAGTTTATAGCGATGAATTCCGGCCGGTCTGGAAATCGCTGTTTTCGGGAATCAGCTGAACGTAACCAAGCAAAAAAAAATAGCTCAAGCCAAGATGGCTCGAGCTATTGTTAAGGCTAAGCTATCGGAAGTCAGGGAGTGGCTGACGCCGACGGAGATTCCGTGGCGTTGCTGGACTTGGTCCTGTGACGACGAGTCATCCGATGATGCTTTTTGCTCGGGCTCGTCGCGGGACTCATATTCGCACTCGCGGTAGGACTTGCTGCTGCCTGAGCATGCAGACTCGGCTGAGCGACAACGCCTAAGCCGAAGACTGCAGCTAAAAGAAGAATTTTTTTTGTCATAACTCTATGTTTGGGATTTTCGCTTTCGGGATTACTCAATTGAGCTGATATCCGGCCAATCGGCGCTCCTTGGAGCTCTCTCGACCATTCTCAGCCGGCGCAAAAACGTCACGACTCAAAGCCCGAAAATCATCCGGACCTGGTCAGCCGCTGCGGAGGCCGTCATTACTGTCACACGACCTCATGAGGTGAACCCTCCGAAGAACAGGAAGTTTCAAAAAATCTTTCTCGCCGGATGCGGTTTACTCTGTTCGCAAGGTTTTTGCTCCCTGATTTTCTGCCTTCCTGCGGGATTGCGCTAATGGTCTGCTTGCAGAACCCTCGAGCCTCTGTTACCTGATGGTTCTCCGTCTTTTGTTGTTTATAATGGCAGGGCTGAAACTTAAAAATTTAAAAAAACGGTACGGTCAGATCGAGGTGATTCACGGCATCGATCTCGAGATCCAAGATGGCGAGTTGGTCGTTTTTGTTGGGCCGTCTGGTTGTGGCAAGTCTACTCTGTTACGAATTATCGCGGGCATTGAAGAATTGACTGATGGTGAAGTCTGGATCGGCGATAAGGACGTTAGAGATGTTGATCCGGCAAGTCGGGGCGTAGCGATGGTTTTCCAAACTTACGCTTTGTATCCTCACATGTCGGTAGAGGAAAACATGGCGTTCGCCCTGAAAATGGCGAAAAGACCCAAGGCGGAAATTCGCGAACGCGTTGCGCGTGCAGCTGAAATCCTGCACTTAAAACCTTATCTTAAGCGACGGCCAAAGGAACTTTCCGGAGGTCAGCGACAGCGAGTTGCAATTGGAAGGGCGATTGTTCGGGAACCAGAAGTGTTTCTGTTTGATGAACCGCTATCGAATTTGGATGCAGAGCTGCGAGTTCAGATGCGGATTGAACTTTCCAAACTGCACAGCGATCTGCAAGCGACCATGATCTATGTGACTCATGACCAGGTTGAAGCGATGACATTGGCGGACAAGATTGTTGTGCTGAACGATGGAAGGATCGAGCAGGTTGGCGTTCCGCTGGATCTCTATCAACGTCCTGCCAATCTTTTTGTCGCTGGTTTTATTGGAGCGCCGAAAATGAACTTTTTAAAAGCCGAAGTGGTTGAGACGACGTCTGATCGCATTGAGGTAGGCGGAGCCGATCTTCATCGCTCCTTCGCTGCCGTTCGAGGATCCGCCTCGCCGATGCTCGCCCCGAAAACAGCTCTTACCCTTGGAGTACGGCCTGAGCACCTGAGGATCGGCGAAGTAGGGAAGGGAATTTCCACGTTAATCATCGAGGTTGCAGAAAATCTCGGTGAAATGACCTACCTCCATGGAACTACCCCAACCGGAAACCGAATTACTATCAGCATGAAGGGCTTTCAAAACTACAGATATTCGGACGCGGTCGGAATCAGTTTTGATGCTGATAAGGCTCACCTTTTTGATAACACCGGAATGCGAGTCGATACGCAGGAAACGAATTATAATTGAGTTGAGATTCGTCCAGAGTTTTTCTGGA
>JAFAXJ010000648.1 GCA_019241095.1 Verrucomicrobiota bacterium
TCAATGGAATGATTCCTCGCTGATTGAGTTTCTCGACTTTTTCTATCGCAAGCATTGCGTAAGCTTGTGCATTGGATGCAACCTCCAGGTCCAGGCAACTGATCAGATGATGCTGGACGGCGCTCAGTTGTTCTGAACTGGGCTTACCGGTTAACAGGTCAAGACCCCGATAAATTTGAAATGCATCCGCTCCAATAATTTCGCTCTTTAATTGTTGAGCGATAGCAATTGCCAAATCAGTTTTTCCGACCCCGGTCGGGCCGGCGAGTATCATATATCTGGCCTGAGACATAAAAAACCCGCGCTCAAAGGAGCGCGGGTAATTTCATGGGGGAATGAATGCAATCTACGCGGCTCGCTCCATGTCTGGAGTTTTTGCACCACTGACAACTAGCTTGCGTCCGAGAAACTCCTTATCGTGGAGTTCTTTGACAGCTCTGCGGGCTTCTTCGATTGACGTCATTTGAACAAATGCGAAACCTTTTGAGCGCTGAGTATACTTGTGACAAACGACTTCTGCGTTACGAACTTGTCCAACACCATTGAACAGCTCGAACAAATCACTCTCGGTAGCGTCAAATGACAGATTGCCGACATAGAGCTTTGGCGAAGTCACTTCAATGAGCTCAGGTTTTCGACTGACTTTTTCTCGAACTGGTTTCGTCTCGTTAGGCTGCGGCTTCTCTCCTGCTTCGGACGGAGCAGGCTTCGGGCGACCGAAAAAAGCGGTAACCCGTTGCCAGAGGGTAATTTTCGCTTTCGGAGCAGTAACAGCGCTTTGGGTTTCGAGGCGACCTGAACGCCGGCGGCGTCCGCGACGGGACCTGCGTCCTGAATATTGCGTTGATTGAGATTTCATTGGAACACGATTCTGAATGCATCGGTTATAGGGCCATGCACTGCGCATACTGAGAAAGAACAGTTTGGGTCGAAGTCCTCCTCTGACCCAAGGCCTTTACGACGGGAGCCCAAACGGTCCGAAACGTGAGCCAACGAAACTCAGCTTCGCGTATATACCGAAGAACGCATATCTGGTACTAAAAGGGTCCCAGACGGGTACAGGTTCATGGCCTACTGCCTCCTACTGCTTGGGAGTTCCCATCACAGGGTGGATATATAATCGATCAGTAACAATTGAGCAACTTTTAAGTATAAAGATGGAATTTATATTTGATTCGCAGGCTTCACAGCAGGTGAGCGGGTTGGTACCGGTGCCATGGACCGAAACATCTTTCCGCTCTCCCCTCCTAATTAATTACGCTAACCGGCCACAGCAATTCTTGTACTTCTTACCGCTGCCACATGGGCAGGGGTCGTTGCGACCCACTTTTTGAGTCTCCTTTCGTACTGTTGGAATCAAAAGCTCCAGTTCCTCTCCATTACTCTGAGGCTGGTTGGTGCGGCTTGGAACGCTCATTTCCCGACGGGAAGCAGCCGCCCCAGCGGTTTCTGGCCGGGCAATGCTGTCCGCTTTTTGTATCGGCAAATTGAAGGGAAGGGAGGTGAGAAAATTCTCAAACGCCATTAGGTTGGTAGTGCTTCGGAAGAGGTTGGTGAGCACCTCAGATTTGATATTGGTCATGAGCTCACTGAACATGTCATATGCTTCGGTCTTATACTCTACCAAAGGATCTTTCTGGCCATAGCTTCGAAGGTAAATACCTTCCCTGAGGCCATCCATTGCATACAGATGCTCTTGCCACAGGCGGTCAATCGCGTTCAGGATGATATAACGTTCAAGTCCAGTGACAGCTTCCGACTCTTCATGGCTGACCTTTTGCTGATATGAATGCTTGATCCGATCAATCAAGAAAGATGCATTTTCATCTACTGAACGGGAATCAAAGTTGGCCGAGGCTCTACTTAGACCTAGCGGGAAGGTGCTGTTAACCCACTGCAGCAAACCGTCATAGTTAACTTCTCCCGAATCAACGGATTCCTGGTAACCTCGCACCTTGAGAGGCACAATCTCATCTATAATCTCAAATATCAGCTTACGAGGCTCGTTCGTTTCCAGGGTTTCATTGCGAAAGGCATAAACTACCTCCCGCTGCTTGTTCATGACGTCATCGAAATCCAGGGTGCGTTTCCGGATCATGTAATTGCGCTGTTCAACGCGCTTTTGAGCAGTTTCGACGCTTTTGTTCAGCCATGGATGCTCCAACTCTTCACCATCTTTGAGCCCAAATTTCTCCATCATGGATGTCATCCGTTCTGATGCACCGAAGTTGCGCATCAGATCGTCTTCGAAACTGACATAAAATCGAGAAGAACCCGGGTCGCCCTGCCGCGCGCAACGACCACGAAGCTGGCGATCAACTCGACGCGACTCATGCCGTTCCGTTCCGAGAACGTGCAGGCCCCCTAGAGCTGGAACTTCATCTCCCAGCTTAATGTCGGTTCCGCGGCCAGCCATATTGGTTGAGATTGTGACGGTACCTTTCTGACCCGCTCGGGCGATGATCTCCGCCTCCTGGCGGTGATACTTGGCATTGAGAACGTTGTGAGGGATTTTCTCTCGCTTCAACATCCTGCTGAGCAATTCCGAAGCCTCAACGCTTGCGGTCCCTACCAGAACGGGTTGCCCTTTACCGTAACAACCCTTGATCTCTTCCACTACAGAGCTGTATTTTTCCCGCCGCGTTTTGTAAATGCGATCATTGTGGTCAGTCCGGATTACAGGCCGGTTCGTCGGGATTACTACAACATCCAGTTTGTATATATCATGAAATTCATTTGCCTCGGTCTCTGCCGTTCCAGTCATTCCCGCCAGCTTGTGGTATAACCGAAAATAATTCTGGATCGTAATAGTCGCGAGGGTCTGCGTTTCACGATCAATCTGAACGCCTTCTTTTGCCTCGACCGCTTGATGCAGACCGTCGCTCCAACGACGACCGGGCATCTTCCGGCCAGTATGCTCGTCAACGATTATGACTTTGTTTTCTTCAACAACATACTCGACGTCCTTCTCAAACAGGCAGTATGCGCGGAGAAGTTGAGAGATATTGTGAATGCGCTCTGCCTGATTGTCGCAGTACTGCTGCCGCTGCCTTTTGAGCTCATCTTTTTTGGGCTGTGGAAGAGCCGAATTCAGATCGATTTCAGTGA
>JAFAXJ010000656.1 GCA_019241095.1 Verrucomicrobiota bacterium
GGACCCTAAACTGAAGCGGCTTATACCAGGTAAAAAATTCACCTCGGTTCAGGATCGTTACGTCTTGCTTTTTGTTATTGATTACCAGGCTGAATTGCGCGTGAGGGATGATCAGTCTTTGACCAGGATGAAGAGTCAAACTATCTAGGCTGTTCGCCTTAAAAATCAATTCAACGGATGCTTTCGTTTTCTGCGCAATTCTTCGAATGGAATCTCCCCGGATAACCGTGTACACGGTCTTATCAGGACCCGGGGAAAAATATTCCCGAATCACCATATCTCCGAGTAGCTTTTTGGCTTCTTCAGCCTTTACAGACTTCGGAAAGGATTCAAACAGAGCCGCCAAGGTTTTACGACAACTGGCCTCATCCCCTGAATTCAGTTCATGCGTTGCCTGGTCAAATAAAGTGATGCCCGGATCAGGCGCTCCAGCACCGACCGGCCGACTCGATTTGCTCGTGAGGTAATCCGGCTTTTTGAAGAACAGAAAGTAAGCAGCAAACGCGCCTCCGCCGAAGATTGCGACAGCGAGCCCGACCAGAATCATAGCCTTGGAAAGGCGGCTCATCGGGCTTTCTCAATACAGCATGCGGAAAAAAACCGGCGCCCTGTTTGTCTTTTTGCGCTGATTAATTATTTTCCTGCCATCACTCCCTTTACATCGATATTAGCCGGGGAAAGACAAGGCCCAAAATCAGATACCTGGAAAATACAGCAAACCAGGGAGATCAGAGCAAACCTTTGCGACGGAAATCTTTTAAATTCCCGCCTGCAGATTGCTGAATCACTTCGACCGTGAACTTTAGCAGACAAATTTCCCATCCCTCGTCTACGCCGCTGATTATTGCGCTCGCGCCACGTTCTGCTTCCGGTAATTGCTGAGTCACGCGTTCAATGACTGCCTCGAGCGAGTCGTGTACCACATGCTCGGAAACATCATTCTTTGTAATTTGAAAGCCATATTTCAGGATTGCCGCGTTACTGGATTGTAAAAATTTAGCAAACTGATGCGCTTTGTCGCTAAATCCATCGAGAGTAAGTTTTTCGAAATTTCCTGGAGTGATGATCTGCGGGCGCTCCGCCTGAATGCTGCCGTCACGAATACGAATTTCGCTGACATTATCCATAAATTCGGCAACGAGATAAAAGCGAAAACTTGTTGTGCCAAAAGATGCGATGCGTCGCTCTGGAGAGAGAATAACTTTTGTATTCTCAATGGCGAACTGAATGTCGTCTTCCGAGTACATAGATAAAAGTGTTTAGGTTACCAAGTTTTGCTTCGAAAACAACTCACTCACGCTCCGCAAACATCGGTGGCAACGATCCAGCCGACGCCATAGCTCGACACCTTTCGGCAGAATCAAGCTTCCAGAAACGAAAAAACACGGTGGTCAAAGCCACCGTGTCCTGTAAGGAATTGGATTAAACCAGGGTGGTCAGTGATTTGGAGTTTTGTCCTCGATATATTTGATGACGTCGCCAACCGTTTGCAGCTTTTCGGCATCCTCGTCAGGAACTTCGACCGAAAATTCTTCCTCGAAGGCCATCACGAGTTCTACCGTATCAAGCGAGTCAGCGCCAAGATCCTCAATAAACGAAGCATTAGGAGTCACCTGCTCAGGATTTACACCGAGCTGCTCTACAATGATGTCCTTGACTTTTTCTTCGATGGATTTCTCTGACATAGATCACGTTGTTCTCGGTTTTGATTCAGACGCAGCCGCGCACAGTATCGCGAAGCCCGGTGATGGGAACTAAATTAATTGCGTCAAATAGCAACTATTTTCTTTGACATGAAAAGGTTGTGGAAACCCAGTAAACTAATTTGCATAATTCGTTCAGTCGGGTAGGTGTTCCAGAGCTGTGTACAAGTCCACAGATAGGCAAGTCTGCTGCTGAAAATAATCTTTGGAATAATGGGAAACCTGAGCTTTGCTTATCTCGTTCCTAAATGACTTGAAAAAACGGCCGTTATGGGATGACAACGCTTTTAAGTCTTCATCAAACCTGGTAAGGCTCTGATCGTTCCGAGGTTGAAAACTGGACGGGATCTTCAAATTTGGATTGACCAATACAAATCAAACGACAACCCTGACGCCTCTTCGATGAATTCTTTAGGCGTTATCTCTACAGGAACATGACGGATCCTCTACCATCGATCGACCTTCGTCTGACACCCGATTGGCTGAAAGAATCGGAATCCGCGAATCGTTACGCTGACTATGCTGGCGACGAATCGCAGGATCGTCCCAACCGCAATAGGCATGATCGGCGCGATGATCGCCCTCGACGACCTGCTCAGGCAGGCGATCGCCCCCAAGCGGGAAATCGGCCTCGGCGCGATCAGGCCGATCGACGACCAGCCACCGGAAATCGATCTCGGCCGGCCTCTGGTTCTTCGCGGCCTGCTCCTGTAATCGGCCAAAACCGAGCGCCTGACAGGCCTAGACCTGCGCAGCGAGAAGATCCTCTTGCTCGTCCAGACGTTGATCCGGCACCTGTTCAGGTCGATTTTCTTCCCGAAGAACGCGCGTTCTCCAAGATCATACAGCAGATTAAACAAGGACACGTTGCTTATCCTCTGTTCGGCCTTGCTCGAATGTTTCTGGAACGACCCGAGCGCCATCGTATTCGGATTCGGTCCCTTGATAATCAAACGATGGTTTACCAACTCGGAGATGATGGTCCAATTGCTATGGCGTCCGGAGCTCTGGAACGAATCGCTTTTGCGGAGAAGCGGGATGAGTTTTACGAGACTCATGTTGTTGAGAAAGAGCCGATCAAAGGTAATTTCGGCTCGGTAGCTCGATGCACTCTTTCTGGACGGATTTTAGGGCCGACTAGTTACCACGGTTTTCAGCCTGCTTTACGCGCACACTACGAACAGAGGTTCAGCCGCCGCATGGGCTTTGAGGATTATCGAAGGACGATTGAGATTACCTCGGATCCTCAAACCGTTGAACAATGGAAAGATGAAGTTCGAAAGGTCGTTACATTCCGGACTAAAAATGGCGGGGATAATAGCTTTGAGAACTTGCAAGCGGTC